>JAEMGR010000024.1 GCA_016458225.1 Myxococcaceae bacterium JPH2
GCTGGCCACAAAATCGAAGCGCTCGCCGTGGACCGCACGCCGCACAGGTTCGACATCCCCACGGGCTCCTGGCAGGTGGACTTCAAGCCCTTCGCGTCCGTCTCCGCGAACGACGCGGGAGACTTCACGCTGGAAGTCCTCAAGGGGGAATCCGAGCGATTCTCGGAGAATCAGAACGCAGGCTACCGCTTCCGCGTGGCACTCCCCCTGGACGCCGCGGGTCAGGGTGCCTTCCTGTCCTTCTCCTTCGATGACGACGTGGAGCTGCCGCCCCTGCA
>JAEMGR010000025.1 GCA_016458225.1 Myxococcaceae bacterium JPH2
CGGCCCCGCGTCTCGGACGACAACGCTTTCTCCGAAGCGCTTTTCCGGACGCTGAAGTATCGCCCCTGTTTTCCACGGCGGCCCTTCACATCCATCAAGGACGCCCATGCCTGGGTGACGCGCTTCATCACCTGGTACAACACCGAGCACCGCCACTCGGCCATCCGCTTCGTCACTCCCGATGACAGACACTTCCGGCGCGAAGCCTCGCTGCTCGCCCGGCGCCACCAGGTGTACCAGCGCGCCCGGCGGTGCCATCCCGCGCGCTGGAGTCGCGGCACGCGCGACTGGACGCCGGTAGGCCCCGTGCGCCTCAATCCCACTCCCAATCTCACCCCGCTTCTGCAGGAGGTGCGGTCCGTCGGCTGAACCCTCTC
>JAEMGR010000026.1 GCA_016458225.1 Myxococcaceae bacterium JPH2
GTCTCACCCTCCGCCACCGACCCCTCGCACGCAAATTCCTTTAGTTTCAGTGACGCATGATGCGTTCGCCTTGGGACTTGACCCCACCACAGCCAGCACGCACACAATCTCGCTTCGATGTCACTGAACGATCTACTTACCGCGCTTCGTGGTCCCTCGGGCCTCGGCCCGCCGCCGGGAGTCGCGCTCGCGGCGGTGGCCGGCTGTGAGTACCTCCCGCCGAAGAAGGTCGCGCGTGCCGATCTGCAGGCGCTGCGCGACCTTCTGCCCGCGCTGCCCGACGACCTGCGTGACGACCTCGTCGCCGTCAATCGCATGCGACTGCGCTGGCCCGGCGGTCAGATTCAGCTCCAGGCGATCAAGGCGCTGGTGGACGCGCTGGTCCGGCACGTCGCGCACCCGACGCAGGACCCGCTGCTTCGCGAAGGACTGCTCCCGCTCGCGTGCACCTCGCATCGTGGGCACTATGTGCACACGTGCGCGCGATTCGTGGAGGGCAGCTATGAGCTCGTGCTCGCGCTGGACACGAAGCGCTGGACGCTGCCGTTTCGGCTGGAGGAGTACCTCGCGCTGGCGATTCGTTGCGCCGGGGCGCCGCTATGGCCGCTACTCGTCGCCGAGGACGCTCGCCGCGAGCTCGGACTGACCGGATCATTCGAAGCGCTCGAGCGAGAGGTCGCCGGGCTCCTGGTGGCGACCTCGCCGGGGGTCGACTGGCACGCCGAACTCGCACAGGCCGTGGCCGGCCGAGCATGGATGCGACCGGAAAGGCCCGGGAAGGGGCGGCTGCTCGTGGATGGCGGCGCGCCGATGTCGAGCGAGATGATCGCTGCGCACCTGATTCTCGGTCATCCCGTACCGGCGGGTGTGCTGAACTTCTATCGGCAGCTCGACGGGACCGTCCTCTCGTGGCGCAGAGACGGCCTGTTCGCGGACTCACGCATCTCCGGCTATATGGACCTGTTCTGGCGCAAGGAGTCTCTCGTCGCCAAATACCTCGGAGACAGTCGGCTGAACGGGCGCCCCGAGGGAAAGTACCGGGTGCTCGTCTACGGCGAATACCCAACCTTCATCGATATGGCGTCCCTGGACCTCTATCCGCTGTATCACTGGAACTACTCCGAACGGTCGCTTCATCGCATACGCCTGACCTTCGATGAATACATGCTCAGGTTCATGCGCTGTGGCGCCGTCCAGCGCTGGGAGCGGTTGTTTGCGGACGGCTTCGCGGCGGACACCCCTGTGCAACAGGACATACTGCGTGCCGTTCGAACGGTCTGCCTCGACCAGGAGCTCGAGAGCTTCCTGGCCCCCACGGCGCGAGCGGACCGCCGGGCCGTCGCTGCGGCGCTGTGACAGAGGCTCCGGCGGATGCCGGGCCCAGCACCATCGCCCGCGCCGCACCACCGGGACAGGCGAATCCGAGAGCACGCCTCCGAGCGTGCGATGGGTGTGCCTACCCCAAATTCGGTCGCTGCGTCATGAGTGCGTCAAAATGTGCATCATGACGTGAGCGATGCGCATGACGAGCCGCTGGGTCCTCTTTTCCCTTTGATAGAGGTCGGAATTGCGCCCGGCTCAGACGCCTCAATACCTCTCTGGGTCGTGTCCCTATGAATGTGTAGATGTCGAGCAGGGGCGAGCGGAAAAGAGGGAAGCTCCTCGGTGAAACCAACCGAGACGGTCCTTCTTTGGCGAGGAGGCCGAGAAGTTCCCCGCCGTGGACGATACAGACTTTGCCGCGCCCTCGCACGAGGAGGTGCGCACCGACGTGCGAGCCCTCTTCCTGGGAGCCATCCGCATGACGCTGGAGATGCTGCTGGAGGAGGAGATTCGAGGCCTGGTGGGCGCGGGGCGCTGGCAACAGGTGGCGGGGCGCAAGGACCAGCGCAACGGCAGCTACCTGCGAGGCCTGCTTGACGTCCATGGGGCACCTTGAAGTGGCTGTGCCCCGGACGAGAGCCAGCGGAGCGGCGGGGGCCGTGCTGGGTCACTACAAGCGGCGCAGCAAGGAGCTCGACGAGGCGATTACCAGCGCGTACGTGAAGGGCGTCTCCATGTCGTCACCGACCGCGGAGAGATCCACTTCCACCGAAATCACCGAGGACCGGGTCTCCAAGGGTGATGGCAGGTGGTGTGCGTCCGTGCCAGAGCGAGCGAAGCGAGCGGAGGCTCTTTGTGGTCGCGAAATTGGCGACAGGAGGGAGTCGGCTCAAGGCTGGCAGGTGGAGTGAGTGAGACGGGCGACATGGAGGCAGCCAGGCCGCCCAGCGGGAGGAGCCGCATTGTCTCGAAGTGCGGGAGAGCCACCGAATCGGAGCACGCCCAGAGTGACGCTGATTGCCTCGCACCGCTGCGGAAGGGTGGCGGCTGCGTGCGGGGAAATCGCGAGCACTCAGTAATGCCTGGCCGAGTTTTCACTCTCTCGGTTAACAAGTCGCTCGGTTTTGCATTCTGAAGAGGGAAGAGGCGTAACCCTGGAAGGTGACATGCCCTGGGAATTTCGGACCACCTGAAGCTTGAGCGGCTACTGACGTGCTCTGAATTTTCAGGCCAGCGGAATCCAGAGTGGGGACTGCCTCTGAGGTGCCCCGTTGCGCTCGCTGTGGTTCGGTCTCCCTGGAATCCAATCGCCTTTGACCTGGTGAGGTCGGGCACCATCGGGCGAGAGGGGAACTCGGGCGCTGCAGGAGATGCGACGGTTCTCCGTCAGAGGGGGCGTCGTTCATCTCCGCGACGCGCGTCTTGACGCACCCATGACGCAGTGAGCGAATTTTGGATAGGCACAGCCTGCCGTCGGAGCGCGGCTCGTTTCACAACTGCGTGAGCGTGAGCGAAACGGGGCCACTTGTGTACTGGATTCCGCTGGAAAGACAGGCAAGAAGATCCGGTAGGGACGCCAGTACCAGCGTCTTGGTTGCGACGTAATTCGTGTACCTTCCCGCCGTGACGGTGCCGGTGATAACGACCACGCTCACTCCTGGGGGCTTTACGTCCACGCCGCCGCTGAAGACGACGGTGCTCGTGCTTCCATCATTCCAGGTGATGACGTTGGTGGTTGGGAGGTTGGCGACCAGGCAGCTCGCGGTCCCTGAGCCGAAAATCGTGAAATCTCCAAAGTTGAGGCTTGGGTCATCCAGCGCGACGCATGCGGAGTATTGCCCTGTCCCACTGATGGCTACTGGCTTGGATACCAGCGTGATGGGGGGAGTGTAGGTTTGATTCTGGTTTCCGGTGGCGCACTCCACGACGTTCAGCTGCGCCTGTGCAGGGGTGCTCACCATCAGTGCCAGAATCAGCGTGATTCCCCAAGCGGCCAGTGACGCGCCCTGGTGAATACTCTTGTGCATTTGGGTTGTCATCATGTGCTCTCCAGGCACGCCGGGAGCATTCCAAACGTGCCCATGTGTGTACTGCTGGTAGAGGGGACTCCTCATGCGACTCCACTGGCTGAACAATCCGTCTGGAGGAGTCGCACCTCCAATAGGCGGAGTAGAACCTCGAACGGAGACGCGCAGACCTATTGCCAAGCTCTCACGTCAATAGTCGCTTGAGTGCGTTGGTTTCTGGGGTTCCATAGATAGTTCTGATTGATTGGCAATATCAAGCAGATGGCACTATGGGGCATGTGTTGATTTGTTGTGAAATGTAGGGGCGTCGCGGCTCTCGGCTGTGCCGAAGAAGCTTGTCCTAGGCAAGCAGCTCGGAGAAGCGGATCTTGGCGCAGCCCAAGAGTTTCCCAGCGCGAGCCGGTGACACGGCGAGGTTATACTGGAGACGATCATGGGAAAGCGCGGCGATTCGAGCGCGTGACCCGTGAGCGCTGGAACCGGGACGGCCGGCTGAGCAGTCACGTGAGCGCGACGTTTGCCGGCCGTCAGTGAAGGGGGATGAGTTGAATCGGGCTGCGTCGAGTTCTTGGTCCTGGTCGGAGCGACGAGACTTGCTGGTGATGCAGACAAGCAATCTCTTGTGCACGAGAGGGTCTGCGCTGGCGGATGGAGGCGACCTTCAAGAGCCATTCGCCCGGCGACCTCGATTTCCTCCCGCTTGCTCATCTCGTCCACTCGCGCAACCCAGCATGGCTCAAGGCTCCCCTGCCGCCAGATTCCGGCATCTCGAGCGCCGCTGCGCGGCCCTCCAATCCCGCGCTTCTCCGCGCTCGGGTGGATCGAAGACCCGCGCTTCGTAAAGGTTGTCTCCCCCCAGAGAGGTGTCTCAAGAATTCGTGGGGCGGAGGACGCTCGAGCTCTCGCTCTGGGGCAGATAATCCTGTTGTTGCCAGGGGTTGCAGGGTGGAGTTGCGTGGCGCTCGCAACTCGGGGGCCGACTGGTTCACTACGAGCGTTGCTCTTCGTGTGACGGCATCGCGCGACGTGAGGCCGGCGTCTCCATTTCCTTCCGAGCCGGGAAGGGGAGGCGGGAGGGCAGCTCGCGATGTCGAAGGTGGACCGTCCAGTCCATACCCGGCCATCGCGAGCCCCTGAGTAGGAACAGCGGCTCAGGTCCCCAGTCCGTCAAGAGCCTTCTGCATTGCGGTCATTCCGGCCTCCATCATGGGGCCGATGACGGCACTGGCTTCGTGGGGCAGGAAATCAGCAGTCCAGACAATCCGACTCCCAATGCCTTCCGCGAAGACCTGGACCGCTCCGTTGTAGTGGGTCATTGGTACACCTTCCGCGCTCCACACGAGGCGCCGTCTCTCATCGTCGACCGTCACGATGGGCTCCTTGACCACCATCCCGTTGCCGAAGGTGACCACGCGGGCTCCCGGTTCGAGGCGAGTATCGACGACGAACCCGGGAACCAATCGGGTGTGAAGGGCGCCAATGTCACGGATTGCTGCCCACACCAACTCGGGCGTGGCACGTGTCGTGATGTCCTTGTGGATCGATGCCATGTTGTGTCCTCCTGTTGTGTTGAACCAAAAGATTCAAGGTCTGGGCCCGCAGCCATCTGCGCTCACGTGGTGCCCACGGCCTCGATGTTGTTCCCATCCGGATCGAGAGCGAACGCGGAGTCGTAGGTGTCCGCGCGGTCTGCACGAATGCCATGCGCTCCGTTGTCCTGGCCTCCCGATGTCACGCGAGCGGCGTGGACCCGGGTTACTGCGCCTCGCTCGCCGAATAGCGCCACAATGCCGGCTGCCCCTTGGGCTCGAATCCAGCACTCGTCGCGTCTTGGTTGCAGCGCTCGTCGCCCGATGGGGTGAGCACCGCCTGGTCGAGACTGATGCTGCGATTGAGATTCTTCACGCGTAGACCGAAGTGGTCGAACACGACTGCCTCCTGAGGTGCCCCCACTTCTAGGAGGTGTTCGTCATCTCATCTTGGAGAATCTTGCGATCTCCACTGCCTCAAAGTGGCGGAGCGGTACCGGCCCTGAATGGGAGCGCGCCCCTCTGGCTGTTCGACTGGAGGAGTTGCACTTCGAAGGGCTGTGCCTGGTTGCATTGAGCAGGAACACGCCTTAGTACTCTGTCTCAACAACTTAGGCGCGCCATGTCCGAAGACCCGTCACTGCAAGTCCATGTAGACAAACACCAGGAGCCGGCCAGCGAGGCGGAACTCCTGCCCACTCGTGAGTTTCTCGCCGCTGCGCCGGAGCAGGCGAAGGCTCTGCTGGAGAAGGGCCTTCGTGAGCACCCTGGGAATGCGCCCCTGCTTTACAGGTTGGCGCTTCTTCATGAGCGTCAGGGCCACCGTGAAAAGACCCTCGCCGCCTTGCGAGACGCCGTCGCTCGCGAACCGAGCCTGTTGGAGGCGGCAACAACGGACTTCGCGGCGTTCGACCGACTCTTCCTTCACGAGATCGGCTTGGAGGCGGTGCCAGAGGCCATTGGGTGCTTCACTCGACTGAAGACACTGGACCTCGGCCATAATCGCATCAAGGTGCTACCGGAGAGCATCGGCGCGCTGCGCGAGCTTGAGGTCCTCTACGTTCATGAGAATCGCCTGACAAGGCTTCCCGATTCACTCGGTGAACTCACCGCGGTGACATATCTGAATGCTGGCGAGAATCCTCTGGCCCAACTGCCGGATGCCATTGGACGGATGAGCAGTCTCATCGAGCTGCGCCTGCTCCATGCGGGACTCCAGGAGCTGCCCGCCGCCATCGGAAGACTCGCCTCTCTTCGCGAACTGCACCTGCGCGGCAACCACCTGACCGCGCTACCCGCGGCCATCGGTGAATTGCGCGAACTGCGCCACCTCGATCTGCGCGAGAATCGCCTCACCGCTCTTCCAGACGCCATCGCACGACTGCCTCGGCTTCGTTGCCTCGACTTGCGCGCCAATCCGCTCCAGGCCCTGCCACCGGGGCTGACCGAGTTGCCCGCCCTCGAAAAGCTGGACCTGCGCTGGACGGGACTGTCCCCGCCACCAGGCCTCCGCGAGCGCGGCTGCGTGGTGCTGGCCTGATTGAGCAAGCTTGCTGGTAGGGAGAGTTGCATGCTCACGAGCCGCAAGCGCCCGCTGAAGTGGGACCGCGCACTACCGGGTGGCGTGCGGCCTCCACGACCTCAAGCTCTTTTGCGCCGTCGCCACTCACTACGACAAGACGGCGAGCAACGACCTCGCCGTCCTGCGCGCCGCAGCCAGACGGCGCTGGGTGCATGACCACTCTGTCCATGGGACCGGGGCAGGCTCACTTCACCTTGTCCCGGCTTCAGTCCAGTTTGAGGAGATTCAGCGTCGGCAGGGGGCCTCCGGGGAACTGCTGCAGCTTTCCTCCCACCTTCAGGCTGCCGAGATCCACGGTGGCGAAACCCACCTGCCCGAAGAGGTTGTCCTCCGCCCCACGATTTCTTGAGACACCTCTCTGGGGGATAAACGCCCCCGCGAGAGGTGGATGTGAAGAAGCAGCAGAAGCAGGACAGGACGTCGGAGCGTGGACGGTTCTCGGCGAAGCGGAAGAAGGAGGCGGTACTCCGGCTGCTGAAGGGCGAGGAGCTCGACACCTTGTCTCGGGAGCTGGGCGTCACCGCCGCGGTGCTGCGCGAGTGGCGGGAGAAGTTCCTGGCTGGAGCCGAGGCCAATCTCAAGAGCCGCGAGCCGGAGCCAGCGGATGATGAGGTGCGGCGGCTGAAGGCGATGGTGGGCGAGTTGATGATGAAGAACGAGCTCTTGGAAGAGAAGGCGCAGTTGCTGGAGGACAACGCACCGGGTCTTCCCTGGAGGAAGTCGAGAGGATGAGCGCCCAGCTCTCGCCTTCCTGCCGCAAGCCCTATGGCCTGACACGGGTCACCTGCACCCAGACGAGCGCAGAGGGCCAGGCCACCGTCTTCATCGCCGTGGACCACGGCACGTCCGAGTGTGTCGGCATCCACGCCGCCAAGGTGGGGACTCGCTTCGAGGCCCTCGAGCCCATCCGCCAGGGCGTCAAAGCTCGCTTCGGAGCATACGGCCGGGGTGTGGCCACGGGCTTGGCTATCCGCCACGACAACGGCAGCCAGTACACCTCGGAGGCCTTCCAGCGCGAGCTGCGTTTCCTGGGCGCCGACTCCAGTCCGTCCTTCGTCTGCAGCCCCGAAGGCAACGGCTGTACCGAGCGCTTCATCCGGACCCTCAAAGAGCAGCTCCTCTGGGTCCGCTCGTTCGAAACCGTCGAGACACTCCGTCTGGCTCTGCTCGACTGGGCTCGCCAGTACAACGAGCACTGGCTGCTGGAGCGCCACGACTTCCTCTCGCCGACTCAGGCCCGGCGAGAACTCATGCAACGGCAAGCAGCCTGATTGCTACCAATCTGGTGTCTCAACAATCAGGTGCGGTACACGGTGTCGATGGGTCAGCGCGTCGAACCTTCGGCAGCAGCACACGGAAATCTCACGAGATTTCACGTCCCGACTTCCGGCGAAGAGCGAGTAATCGGTCTCCTACTCCGAACCGAAGACCTGCGCGAGATAGTGCTTCGAGAACGCCGTCCAGTCAGGCCTGTCGAAGAATGCTGCCTCGACCCAGTGGTGTATGAAACGCATGGCAAAGCCGCGCTGCAAATAGTCCTCGACGCCCACGGGCAGCGGCCGGATCTCTCCGACTCCGTCGAGTGGCACGAAATGCAGCCGGTCGAGGACCCGGCCCGATTCCATTTCGAGGCAGACCGCGAACTCGCCCTCGCAGTAATCGAAGGGCGCGAGGCGGTCGAGCAACTCACGCGCCTCCGGAAAGGCTACGTACGGGTCGAGTAGTTCCGCTCCACGTCGGCCGTCGATGCCGTCGACGCATGTGGAAACAGGGAGGACGTTTGCCTCTCCCCCAACGATGTCGATCTCGCGGTCGAGGTACTCGATTGCGGCGCCTTGTTGCAAGCGCCATCGGATCTGCATGGAATCAGCCTGCTCGTAGAAGCGCTCGAGTGCCGCGGGCAGTGTCAGAGTCTGTCGTACGCGGGCGAGATCGGCGCCATTGTGGCCATACGACAGCACGCACCGACCAGCTTTCGCCACCGAGGAAGCCGCGAGGGGCGCGATGCAAGCCTGGTATCGGTCCGAGACCGGATTATCGCTCATCGATGGATGATACGCGAGGAGACTCGTTTGTCGAACTGCGCCACCCAACGGCGCCATTCCGTTCACCGCGACGAGCCTGTGACATGCCTTGGGCGTTTCGGACCACCTGATGCTTGAGAGGATGCCGCTCCGGGTACGACGGAGGCAGGCGGTGAAGAAGAGTCGGTTCAGCGAGGAGCAGATGGTCGCGATTCTGCGCGAGGCGGAGCGGACCTCGGTACCGGAGACCGCGAAGAAGCACGGGGTGAGTGAGCCGACGGAGTACGCGTGGCGCAAGCGCTTCGGGGGGGCATGGACGCCAACGACACGAAGCGGCTGAAGCAACTGGAAGCGGAGAATGCCCGGTTGAAGACGCTGCTGGCTGAGCGGGACTTGGACATCGAGGTGCTGAAGGAAATCCAATCAAAAAATGGTGAGCGCCCCTGCGCGAAGGCAGCAGGTGGAGTATGCCCGCGCCATGGGTCTGTCCACCCGGCGAGCATGCAGGCTGCTGCGGGTGGCGCGCTCGGCACTGGGGCACGAGTCCCAGAAGGCACAGCGGGAGAAGCCCGTGGTGAAGCGGATGTGTGAGCTTGCCCTGCCGTACCCGAGGTCCGGCTACCGTCGCATCCGCATCTTCCTGGGGCGCGACGGGCACTCCATGTGTCCAGACAGGGCTTACCGACTCTGGAAGCAGGAGGGGCTGCAGGTGCCGCGCAAGAGGCCCAGGCGGCGCGTGGCGAGCGGCCGCCCCCGTCCGTTGCCGGCAACTGGGCCCAACCAGGTGTGTTCCTATGACGTCGTCTTCGACGGCTGCGCCAACGGGCAACAGCTCAAGTGCCTCACCGTGGTGGACGCGTGGACGAGAGAGTGCCTCGCCATCGATGTCGCGGGAGCCATCCGCTCCGGACGGGTGGTGGAGATGCTGTCGAGGATTGTCAGCGAGCGAGGGGCCCCGCGGCCCATGCGCAGTGACAACGGACCGGAGTTCGTGGCCTCAGCCATCCTGCGGTGGGCCGCGGAAGCTCGCATCGAGCTGGCGCACATCGCACCCGGCAAGCCCTGGCAGAACGGCACCGACGAAAGCTTCAACGGACGCCTTCGTGACGAGTGCCTTAGCATGGAATGGTTTCGCTCCAGGGCGGAGGCGCGGGCCGTCATCGAGGAGTGGCGCCTGCATTACAATCAGGTCCGTCCTCACTCGAGCCTTGGCTACCTCACGCCTCTGGAATTTCGACGGAAGTGCGAAGCAGTGGTGCCCAGCCCATCCCGGACGGAACCTCTCTCGTAATCAGTGGTCCGAAGAATCCAGGCAGGTCATGAGGGCGTCGTCTCTCGCGCGGCGCGCAGTGCCTGGGCGTGCCGGGCCTGGAGGCCTTCCAACGAGAAGGTGGCGTGCAACTGGAGACGACCTTCAAGAAGCGCGGGTCTTCGACGAGCGGGTCCGCCACAAGACGGTGGTCGTCATCGCCCACCGCCTGAGGACTGTGCGCCGCGCCCACCCGATTGTCGTGTTGGACCAGGGGCGTCTGGCCGAGCGCGGCACACACGATGAGTTGCTGCAGCGTGACGGCCTGTACGCCTCGCTCTGGCGGGAGCAGGAGCGCGCCAAGGGCTGGTACCTGGGCACCCGCGAGCGGGGTGTCCGGCCTGTTTCCTCGAAAGAAAACAGGGGTCTCGATTTATAAGAAACAACTCGGACCCCTGGGGCGATAACTCCAACATCAGCAGTTGCCGCCCAACCTGGAGAGGTTCACCCCATGGGTCTCGGAATCCCCAGCTTCAGCGATGTGAAGCGGAAGGTGACGTCCACTGTCAACGGCGTGAAGGACACCGTCGTCGACAAGGCGAAGGACGTGAAGAAGGCTGTCGTGGACACCTCGAGGGACGTCTTCGAGGACGTGAAGCACAACCCCGTCACGGACACGCTCAAGAAGGCCGTGACGGACCCCAAGGACCTGGCCCGCGACGCCCTCCAGGGCGGCCTGCGCGCGGCCTACCTCGGCGCCACCTCGCTGCTGCCCGACGGCGCGACGGACAAGCTGTTGAAGGCGGGCGAGTTCGGCGTGGACGCGCTGGCCAAGACGTCCGAGGTGATTGCCGGCAAGGACTCCTCCATCACGCAGAGCCTGAAGACGCTGGGCCGCGTGGACCTGGAGGGCATCAACCGCACCACGGACCCGGCGACCGGGCAGAAGCTCAAGGGCGACTGGCCGAAGCTGTGGGGCACGTGGCTGCTGGAGGAGAAGCCCAAGGACCTGGGCACGTGGGACAAGACGGCCGACGGCACCGACCGCGTCAACGTCAGCAACAACGCGTACACCGATGACCTGGCGGGCCGTCCCCACCAGCAGAAGGTGACCGAAGAGTTCTTCAAGATGTACCCGAACCCGAAGCCGGGTGACACCTTCCCCCCCGAGGGCGCCAGCAAGGACGTGACGGACAAGGCGCTCTATGTCTTCACCGGTGAGGGCACGGCGGAGAACAGCAAGAACAAGTACACCTCGCTGGAGTGGTTCATCGGCTCGTACCGCACCCAGGTGACGTGCACCGGCATCGACGAGAAGACGGGCAAGCCCAACCTCAGCTACGAGGTGGTCAACAACTCGCACTTCGAGTCGGGCACGCGTGTCCCCGCCAGCTTCCAGGAGAAGGGCCTGCCCAAGTCGCTCGTGGATGACCGCAAGCGTGAGCAGGGCGTGGGCATCGGCGGTGACTGGATTCAGCGCTACACCTGGACGAACAACGGCGTGGACAACCCGAACAAGTAGTCTCCATTCATGGCGTTGACCCGAGGCCCGGTGGTCGCCCTGTGCGACCCCGGGCCTTTGTGTTTCACGGGGTCCTCGGTGGTTGTGATGTCTTGTTGCTGTTTCCCAGACATCAGGAAACTAATTCTCACCACCGCCGATGATTCCGCATCCCCCTACCTCATGAGGCGATGTCATGGCCGGAATCGCATCCATCCAGCGCAACGCAGCCGAAGCCGCCCGTCGACGCATCGAAGCCGCTCGAGCTGTCACGGAGAAGGCCGTCGACAAGGTGAAGGGCGCGGCGGAGAAGCCGCTCCAGGCGCTGTCGGCCTTCGACGGGCCGAAGAAGGCGGGCGCGGAGAAGCTCACGGGGGGGAAGACCCAGGCGGTCGCCGGCGCGTTGGACGGAGCCCCGGCGGACCCGAAGGCGCGCGCGGGCTGGTGGAAGGGGCTGTCTCCCACGGAGCAGATGCAGGCCATCAGCGCTGACCCGAAGAAGGTCGGCTCCATGGATGGGTTGCCGGCCTCCGTGCGCGACGGCGCGAACCGCGTGCAGTTGAAGAATGAAATCACCCAGCTCAACGCCGAGGCGAAGAAGGCCAAGGCGGACTCTCTGGACAACATGTCCCTGGGCGACAAGCTCCGGGACGCGCTGCGCCCGGGCAGCGCCAAGAGCGACCCGCCCGAGAAGTTCCTCTCCAAGGAGAAGCAGCACCAGTTGGAGAACGCGAACGCGGTCCAGAAGCAGTTGGAGCGCACGGCGAAGGAGGCGGGCTCCGCGCAGTTGCTCGTCTATGACTCCTCCTTCGTCAAGGGCGAGGGGCGCGCCGCCATCGTCGCGGGCAACCTGGATACGGCGAAGCACGTGTCCGTCAGCGTGCCGGGGTTGAGCTCGGACGTCCGGGGCTACATGGACAACATCACCAGCGACGCGCTGCGGCTCCACCAGGCCGCGGGCACGCAGCGCGGTGAGGTCGCCACCGTCGCTTGGATGGGCTACGACGCGCCGGGCTTCCAGAACGTGGCCTCCGACAACGCGGCGGAGAACGGGGCGAAGCTGCTGGCCTCGGACGTGGCGGGCATCCGCGCCAGCCGCGAGGGCAACCAGCCCCACTTGACGATCATTGGCCACAGCTACGGCAGCACCACCGCCTCCATCGCGGCGGACAAGAACAACCTCCTGGCGGATGACCTGGTCCTCATCGGCAGCCCGGGCGCGGGCAGCGCGAAGTCCGTGAAGGACTACGAGCCCCAGCTCGCCAACGGGCATGTCTGGTCGGGCTCGGCCAGCCGGGATGTCGTCTCGTGGTTGAACGGCAGCAACTTCCCGGGAGACCCGCTGGGCCAGGACCCGTCCGAGAACAAGTTCGGCGCGAAGCGTTTCACGGCGGAGGCCGCGGACCGGGGCGACAAGAGCAACATGGGGGACCACTCGAAGTATTACAACGAGGGCTCCGAGTCCCTGGAGAACCTGGCGGACATCGTCACCGGCAACTACGGCGGCGTGGACAGCGCAAAGCACCGGTACGGGAAGCACGATTGGTTCAAGGGCAACCGGGTCATCGACCCCGAGGGCGACCGCGCCGTCTCGTGAGCGAGCCGAACCGCTCGCGCAGCGCAGCGTGGTGGCGTGGCTGCGGCTGCGCGGTAGGGGCTCCGCGAGGCCCCGAACGAAGACCTCTCCGCTCAAGCTCCGGTCCACGCGTTCGACGAAGGACAGGTTGACCTGCGCGGAGCGGTGCAGGCGCGCGAAGGTGCGCTCCGGGAGCCGCTGCTCCCAGTCCTTCAAGGGGCGCGGTGACAGGCTGTGCCTGCCGTCCGCGGTGCCCCGCTCCACGGAGGCGCCCGCGCCTCGCAGGCAGACGATGGGGTCCACCCGCACGAAGCGGGACTTCGCGCCGTCCTCGAGGAAGAGCAGGTCGCTCTCCGCCAGCTTGTGGCGGCTCGCGCCCTGCGCGGGAGGGGACTTGTTCGTCTCCTTCTTCGCTGGCCGGGCCCGCGTGCGCGCGAGCCGGTCGGGGTGCACGGGCTTGAGCAGGGAGTCCAGGGTGTTGACCTCGAACGCCCGCAGCGCGTGGGCGTCGTAGGCCGTCACGAAAATCACCTCGAACGGGTGCTCGGGGAACCGGGCGAGCAGGTCGAAGCCACCTTCCCCTGGCATCTGCACGTCGAGGAAGAGCAGCTCGGGCTTCAGCTCCTCGATGCGGGCGAGCGCGGAGGCCACGCTATCCTCGGGCGTAGCTGCTCCTTGGGGCCTCCTCCCACCGCCCTGACGAAGGGCTCGATGAGAGCCCACTGCTCGTCTGTCGGGATGCTCGGATACTGCGTGCGCGCAGGCATGGCGAGGTCGGGCATCTTGTTCCGTCAACGCCACGGCCCCCTCTCTCCATTCAACACGCTCTCAGGTCCGGCGGACTTCAGTCGGGCCGAGGACTGGTTTCTGCCCCTGCGAGCGCCGCTGCGCTGCCCTCCCATCTCTCGCTTCTCGCGCGCTCGTAAGGGGCGAAGCCCCGCGCTCCTTGCAGAGCGTCTCCACGCTTCACCTCATGGAGAAGGGGGGACAGAAGCCGTCGAACCCGCTTCCGCCTCAAGGACTCCAGCGGTTCCCGTTCTTTCTCTTGAGGCACGTCTAGGGCCTTGAGGTGGCCGGGTGCGTTTGGGCGAGTTGGACTGAAAGGACTCCGCTGCGTGCAGCGCCATGGAAGAGCGGCAACCCTCGAAGCGGCAGAGCAGAGAGTCCCGTCCACTCAGGAAAAGATGCCCCGAAATTTAACAGAGGGTGTTAAACACCCCAGTCTCTCTCCTCCTCCAGGTCCGAGACCCAGAGCGTGAAAAGCCCCGTGCGGCAGCGACGAAGGAGGTGGCTCTCGGCCGGCCTGATGGAGCATCGAGAGCCCCCGCGTCAGTCCCTCTTGCGAAAAGCCCTTGAAGTTCAGGGGCTTAAGACGGAGTGTCCGCCGCCCCCTGCGCAACCCGCGTGTGAACCGAGAGGCCCCCTCCGTCATGGGTGGGCCGCGCTGGCTACAGCCACGTGGCTGTAGCCAAAAACTGGCGTGGAGATCCGACCGCGCGCAGCATGCGCACTCCCGATCATGGCCTTCGGACGAACCAAAAACCGGCGTCGCCAGGACACCGCCCAGCGCACCGAGGTGGTGAAGGGCGCGGTGCGCTCGCACGGGCCCATGGTGGCCAAGGCGCTGGGGTTGGCGGTCGCGACGGCGGCGCTCATCTGGGGAAGCATCGAGCTGCGCAGCTGGGCGCTCGCCTCGCCGCGCTTCGCCCTGGAGTCGGTGACCATCACCGGCCTGGAGCGCGCGTCTCGAAGCGAGCTGCTGAAGCTGTCCGGCCTGACCGCGGGACAGAACCTCTGGACGCTGGAGCCGTCCGCCCTGGAGCGCGCCATGCTCCAGCACCCCTGGGTTCAGTCCGTGGAAGTGACGCGCCGCTTTCCGCGCGCGGTCTCCGTGACGGTCTCCGAGCATGCGCCCGCCGCGCTCGCGGTGCTGGGCGACTTGTACGTCCTGGACGAGGCCGGAGACCCCTTCAAGCGCGTGACGCCCGGGGACGGACTGGACCTGCCGCTCGTCACCGGCGTGGTGCGCGAGGACTACGTGGCGGACGCCGACAAGGTCCGCCTGCGCCTGCGCGAGGCCCTGGATGTGGCGCGCGCATACACGCGGCTGCTGCCCGGTCGCACCGAGCGGCTGTCCGAGGTGCGTTTGAGTGACGCAGGGCTTGCGTTGGTGACCGCGACGGGGCAGGAGGTGCGCCTCGGCGCGGGCGACACGGAAGTCAAGCTCGAGCGGCTCGCTCGTGTTCGGCGCGAACTGAGCGCGAGAGGGCTTGCGGCCGAGATCATTCATTTGGATAACCGTGCCCGACCCGGTTGGGTGGCGGTGAAGCTTTCGAGCGGGTCCGTTTCCGAGAGGAGCGGGGGCTCGACGCGGTAAGAGGACGCCCCCTCACGAGAGTGGGGGGCCTGGGAGGGTAGTCATGGCGAAGCAGAAGTCGGGGGAGATCATTGTCGGCCTCGACATCGGCACGACGAAGATCTGCGCCATCGTCGGGGAGCTGACCGACAACGGGATCGACATCATCGGCATCGGTACGCACCCGTCCAAGGGGCTCCGCAAGGGCGTGGTGGTCAATATCGAGGCCACCGTGTCGTCGATCCGTCGCGCGGTGGAGGAAGCCGAGCTGATGGCCGGGGCGGAGATCTCCCACGTCTACACGGGGATCGCCGGCGGCCACATCAAGGGCTTCAACTCCCAGGGCATCGTGGCCGTGAAGGACAAGGAGGTGCGCGAGGCGGACATCGCTCGTGTCATCGACGCGGCCAAGGCGGTGGCCATCCCGTTGGACCGGGAGGTCATCCACGTCCTGCCCCAGGAGTTCATCATCGACGACCAGGGCGGCATCAAGGAGCCGCTCGGCATGGCCGGCGTGCGCCTGGAGGCCAAGGTGCACATCGTCACCGGGGCCGTCTCCAGCGCGCAGAACATCGTCAAGTGCGCCAACCGCACGGGGCTCAACGTCTCGGACATCGTGCTGCAGCCCCTGGCCAGCGCCGAGGCGGTGCTGAGCGAGGACGAGAAGGAGCTGGGCGTCTGCCTCGTCGACATCGGCGGCGGGACGACGGACATCGCCATCTTCTCGGGCGGCTCCATCGTCCACACGGCGGTCATCGCCCTGGGCGGCAACAACCTCACCAGCGACATCGCCATCGGGCTGCGCACGCCCGCGCACGAGGCCGAGCGCATCAAGCAGAAGTACGGCTGCGCGCTGGCGTCCCTCATCAACAAGGACGAGACCATCGAGGTCCCCAGCGTGGGCGGCCGTCAGCCGCGCGTGCTCGGGCGCCAGATTCTCTGTGAGATTCTCGAGCCGCGCGTGGAGGAGATCTTCCAGCTCGTCCACCGCGAGATCCAGAAGTGCGGCTACGAGGACCTGCTCGCCTCGGGCATCGTCATCACCGGGGGATCCACGCTGCTGGCGGGCATGCCGGAGCTGGCCGAGGAAGTGCTCGGGTTGCCGGTTCGCCGGGGCATGCCGCGCGGCATTGGTGGCCTGGTGGATGTGGTGAAGAGCCCGATGTACGCGACCGGCGTGGGCCTGGTCGTCTACGGCGCCAAGCACCTGGACCGCCGCCTGTTCCGCATCCGCGAGGACGGCAACGTCTACAAGAAGGTGAAGGGCCGGATGCGGGAGTGGCTCGAGGAGATTTTCTAGGCCGCTGTCCCCCGCGTTGCTGCGGTGCGCAAAGGGCTCCCTTCGGGGGGCCCTTTTGCGTTGGAAACGGACGCGTCGCGTTGGTTCGGCACGCAACACCTGGGTCATCCGCGATCCGGTTTCTGGAAATCAGATCCGTGATTCGGATCCGCGGGGTAGCCGAGCCCGGGAACGGGCGTGGAAGTCCTTGAATTGGCGGAGGACGGCCAAGGAATGGACACTGGCGTCGCGCTTGCTATGCGCGCCCTTCGCGGTGGGGGGGCCCATTCCCTTTCGGCCGCAAACCTTATGCACACACCCCAGTCCCTTCCTCCCCCACGGCGGACGACTCGCGATGCGAGCGGTCCGCGGACCGCAGCGGGCCTGTTGGCCATGCTGTGTGTCGCGCTCCTCGCGCCGTCCGCCCACGCCGAGCCGGACACCATCGGCCTTGGCTCGGGTGTGAACGGAGTCCTGAACGTCACCGCCGCTGGCAATACCCAGAGCGCCAACCGCTACGCGCTGGTGACGGCCAACATCGCGGCGGGGCAGAGCACGGCCACGGTGGACACCTCCACGGGCTTCGCCGTGAACAACCTGGTGATGGTGTTCCAGGCCACGGGCATCACCACGGTGCCGCCCTCGGGCAACCAGGCGGACATCGACCTGACGGGCAACGTCGTGGGGCGCTGGGAGTTCGCGTACATCCAGACCATCACGGGCACGGCGCCCAACATCACGGTCACCTTCAAGAAGCCGATGAAGGCCGCGTTCGCCGCCAATGTCACGCAGCTGGTGCTCGTGCCCCAGTACACCAACGTGACCATCAACGCGGGCTCCACCCTCGTCGCGCGGCAGGCCTGGAACGGGTCGACGGGTGGCGTGCTCGTCTTCCTCGCCAACGGAACGGTCACCAACAACGGCACCATCAGCGCGGCGAACCAGGGCTTCCGCGCGGGTCTCTTCCGCAACGGCTCCGGTGACGGGTGCGTGCTGCTCGATGAGCCGTACCCGGGCGGTACGTCCAAGGGCGAGGGTGTGGCTCCGTCGCTCTACAGCAACGAGCCGGATCCGGACCTCCTGCCTCCCGGTACGACGGGCTACGGCAACATCACCAACGGTGGTGGTGGCGGCATCTGCCACAACTCAGGTGGCGGCGGTGGTGGTAGCGCCGGCCCGGGCGGCAAGGGTGGCCGGACGTGGACGGGCGATGACGATGGGACCCCGAAGCCCTCGCGTGACGTGGGCGGGCGCGGTGGCGTGCGCATGACCTTCACCCCGCTGGACCACCTGCTCTTCGGTGGTGGTGGCGGCGCGGGTCACTCGAACGACAACGTGGGTGGTGCTGGTGGCGCAGGTGGCGGCGTCGTGTTCGTCCGCGGTGCGTCGCTGGCTGGCACGGGACTCATTACCGCGAACGGTGCGAACGGCGCCAACTCGCGCGGCACGGGCAACGATGCCGCGGGCGGCGCGGGCGCGGGCGGCACGGTGTCGCTGCGGTTCACGGGCGCCTGCTCGGCGAATACTGTCACGGCGAACGGCGGCAACGGCGGTAGCACGAACTTCAACACGCACGGCACGGGCGGTGGCGGTGGTGGTGGCCGCATCCTGATTCAGGGCAACACGGTGACCTGTGCGCCGACCGTGACGGGCGGTGCCGCGGGTATGCAGCCGGATGCGACCGCCATCGATGGGCGGACGTACGGCGCGATTCCTGGCTCGCTGGGCGTCATCACGGTGCTGACGGGCGCCTTCCCGACGACTGTCGCCGCTCCGGTGGTGGTGACTCCGGCGAACGGCTCCACGACCTCTTCGTCAACTCCGGTCATCTCGGGCACGGCGCCGGCCAACTCCACCGTCATCATCTCGGTGGACGGTGTGGAGCTGGGGCGTGTCACGGCCGATGCTGCCGGCAACTTCACCTTCACGCCGAGCACCTCGCTGACCTCTGGCGCCCACACGGTCAACGCGACCGCCGAGGTCCAGGGGGTCAGCAGCCCGCAGAGCAACACGAACACCTTCACCATCGTCGTGGATACGACGCCTCCGGATACGCTCTTCACCTCCACGCCGCCCGCGGTGTCGAACTCGTCCAGCGGGACGTTCGACTTCAACTCGAACGAGACGGGTGTGACGTACGAGTGCAAGCTCGACGGCGCGGCGACGTTCACCGCGTGCGCGGATCCGTCGACGTTCACGGGCCTTGCGAATGGCAACCACACGCTGCAGGTCCGGGCTCGCGATGCGGCCGGCAACGTGGACCCGACTCCGGCCAGCTACACGTGGACGGTGGACACGACGGCTCCGGATACGCTCTTCACCTCCACGCCGCCCGCGGTGTCGAACTCGTCCAGCGGGACGTTCGACTTCAACTCGAACGAGACGGGTGTGACGTACGAGTGCAAGCTCGACGGCGCGGCGACGTTCACCGCGTGCGCGGATCCGTCGACGTTCACGGGCCTTGCGAATGGCAACCACACGCTGCAGGTCCGGGCTCGCGATGCGGCCGGCAACGTGGACCCGACTCCGGCCAGCTACACGTGGACGGTGGACACGACGGCTCCGGATACGCTCTTCACCTCCACGCCGCCCGCGGTGTCGAACTCGTCCAGCGGGACGTTCGACTTCAACTCGAACGAGACGGGTGTGACGTACGAGTGCAAGCTCGACGGCGCGGCGACGTTCACCGCGTGCGCGGATCCGTCGACGTTCACGGGCCTTGCGAATGGCAACCACACGCTGCAGGTCCGGGCTCGCGATGCGGCCGGCAACGTGGACCCGACTCCGGCCAGCTACACGTGGACGGTGGACACGACGGCTCCGGATACGCTCTTCACCTCCACGCCGCCCGCGGTGTCGAACTCGTCCAGCGGGACGTTCGACTTCAACTCGAACGAGACGGGTGTGACGTACGAGTGCAAGCTCGACGGCGCGGCGACGTTCACCGCGTGCGCGGATCCGTCGACGTTCACGGGCCTTGCGAATGGCAACCACACGCTGCAGGTCCGGGCTCGCGATGCGGCTGGCAACGTGGACCCGACTCCGGCCAGCTACACGTGGACGGTGGACACGACGGCTCCGGATACGCTCTTCACCTCGACGCCGGCGCTGAACTCCAACTCGAACGTGGGCGTCTTCGACTTCAACTCGAACGAGACGAACGTGACGTACGAGTGCCAGTTGGATGGCGCGGTGCTCTTCACCCCGTGCGCGGATCCGTCGACCTTCACGGGCCTGTCGCAGGGCAGCCACACGCTGCAGGTTCGCGCGGTGGACTTGGCGGGCAACATCGACCCGACCCCGGCCATTTACACGTGGACCGTCGACACGCAGGCCCCCGATACGTTCATCGTGGGCAAGCCCGCGGCGACCACGAGCAGCACGTCCGCGACGTTCGACTTCGACTCGAACGAGACGGGCGTGGTGTACGAGTGCAAGCTGGATGGCGCGGCGACGTTCACCGCGTGCACGGACCCTGTGACCTTCACGGGCCTCGCGCAGGGTGACCACACGCTGCAGGTCCGGGCTCGCGACGCGGCGGGCAACGTGGACACCACTCCGGCCAGCTACACGTGGCGCATCGACACGCAGATCCCGGACACGTTCATCGTGAGCGGCCCGGCCTCGACGACCAACGCCACCTCGGCGACGTTCGACCTCAACAGCGACAAGTCGAATGTCACGTACGAGTGCTCGCTGGACGGCTCGGCGTTCGCGGCCTGCACGGACCCGGCCTCCTACAGTGGCCTGACGCAGGGCAGCCACACGTTCAGGGCCCGCGCCCGCGATGCGGCGGGGAACTTGGACGCGACCCCGGCGACCTACTCGTGGACCATCGACACCACCGTTCCCGCGAGCCCGGTCATCACGGGCCCGACGGACGGGCAGGTGATTGCCTCCCAGCGCCCCGACTTCACCGGTACGGCCGAGCCCGGCACCGTCGTCACCGTGGTGGTGGACGGCGTGACGCTCGGCACGGCCCCGGTGGATGTCTCGGGCCACTGGACCTTCCCGAGCCCCGTGGATGTGGGCCCGGGCGCGCACGTCGTGACGGCGACGTCGACGGACACCGCGGGCAACGTCAGCCCGTCCACTCCGCCGACGCACTTCACCGTGGACCTGGTGCCTCCCACGGCGCCGACCATCACCTCGCCCGCGGACGGCTCGGTGGTGAACTCCAAGCGTCCCGACTTCACGGGCACCGGTGAGGCCGGCAGCGTCATCACCGTGGTGGTGGATGGCACGACGCTCGGCACGGTGACGGTGGACCCGACGGGCCACTGGACCTTCCCGTGCACCGTGGACCTGACTCCGGGCGCTCACGTGGTGGACGCCACCGCGCATGACGAGGCGGGCAACACGAGCCCCACGGCCACGTCCCACTTCACGGTGGACCTGACCGGCCCCGACACGCTCATCGTCCAGGGGCCTCCCTCGCTGACGAAGGTGCCGAACGCGACCTTCGACTTCGACACGACGAACGGCGGCGTCAGCTACGAGTGCAGCCTGGATGGCGCGGCCTACACCGCCTGCACCGACCCCGTGACGTTCTCGGGGCTGGCGGACGGCACGCACGTCCTGCACGTTCGTGCGCTGGATGCGTTCGGCAACCGGGATCCGTCTCCGGCCACGCACACCTGGACGGTGGACACGATTGCCCCCGCCGCGCCGCTCATCACCTCGCCCGCGGATGGGACGACGGTGGGCGACTCGACGCCGGACATCTCCGGAACGGGTGAGCCGGGCAGCTCCATCGTGGTCACGGTCAATGGCCACACCTACGGCCCTGTGACGGTGGACCCCGCGGGCAAGTGGACGGTCCCCGTGACGGATCCGCTCCCCGAGGGCCCGTACACCGCGACGGCCACCAGCACCGACCCCGCGGGCAACACGAGCCCGCCCACGCAGTCCTCGTTCATCGTGGACCTGTCCGAGCCGGAGACGTCCATCGTCTCGGGGCCGGCCTCGGTGACCCGGAACACCAGCGCGACCTTCGACTTCGACACGGTGGGCGGTGTGTCCTACGAGTGCCGGCTCGACGGCGGTGGCTGGACGTCCTGCACCGACCCCGTGACGTTCTCGGGGCTGGCGGAAGGGCACCACTCGCTGGATGTTCGCGCCCGCGATGCGGCGGGCAACGTGGACGCGACCCCGGCTACGTACGCGTGGACTGTGGACCTGACGCCTCCCGACACGGCCATTACGAGCGGTCCTCCCGCGACGTCGACCTCCACCACGGGCACGTTCGACTTCGAGGCGAACGAGCCGGGCTGCACCTTCGAGTGCAGCGTGGATGGCGGGCCGTTCGTCGCCTGCTCCGACCCGTACGTCCTCACGGGCGTGACGGACGGCGCGCACACGCTGGCGGTCCGCGCGGTGGATGGCGCGGGCAACGTGGATCCGACTCCGGAGAACTACACGTGGACGGTGGACTCGACGCCCCCCGTGGCGCCGACCATCGACACGCCGGCGGACGGCTCCGTGCTGTCCAACCCCGCGGTGGACTTCACGGGCACGGCCGTGGGCTCGACCACCGTCACGCTGACGCTCAACGACGGTACGACGTACGGTCCCATCCCGGTGGACGGCAGTGGCAACTGGACGTTCACGCCGCCGGTGTCGCTGCCCGAGGGCCCGTACAAGGTCGTCGTGGTGGGGCATGACGCGGCGGGGAATGACAGCCCGTCCGTCACGTCGCACTTCACGCTGGACTTCACCGCGCCGGACACCGCCATCGACAGTGGCCCGCCCGCGCTGACGAACCAGACGGGCGCGACGTTCGCGTTCTCCTCGAACGAGAGCCCGGTTACCTACGAGTGCAGCCTGGATGGCGCGGCGTATGTGGCGTGCACCACCCCCTCGTCCTTCACCGGACTGGCGGATGGCGAGCACACCCTGCTCGTTCGCGCGACGGATGTCGCGGGCAACACGGACGCGACGCCCGCTTCGTACACGTGGACGGTGGACTCGACGCCCCCCGTGGCGCCGGTCATCGTCACGCCGGCCAGCGGCCAGGTGTTCACGACTCCGGTGGTGACGTACTCCGGCACCGCCGAGCCGAACAGCCAGGTGACGGTGAAGGTGGATGGTGTCCAGGTGGCGGTCGTGCCGGCGGATGCCTCGGGCCACTGGACCTATGGTCCGGGCCAGCCCCTGGCGGATGGCGCGCACTCGGTCACCGCGACGTCCACGGACGCCGCGGGCAACACCAGCCCGCCCGCCACGAACCCGTTCAGCGTGAACGCGCACGTGCCGGATACCTTCATCACGCAGTCGCCTCCGGCGGTCTCCGGGAGCAGCGCGGCCCACTTCGAGTTCGGCTCGGATGAGGCCAACGTCACGTACGAGTGCAAGCTCGACGCGGCGGCGTTCGCCCCGTGCTCCGCCACGCTCGACCTGACGGCCCTCGCCGATGGTCCGCACGCCCTGCTGGTGCGCGCCATCGATACGGACCACAACGTGGATGCGACCCCCGCCTCCTACGCGTGGACGGTCGCGCTGGACTCGGATGGAGACGGCCTGTCGGACGCGGAGGAGACGACGCACGGCACCAACCCCCACAACCCCGACACGGACGGCGACGGTCTGCCGGACGGCATCGAGGTGAAGGTTGGCCACACGGATCCGCTCGACGACGACACGGACGATGACGGTCTGCTCGACGGCAACGAGGACGCCAACCACGACGGCCTCGTGAGCACCGGTGAGACGGATCCGAACAAGGCGGACACGGACGGCGACGGGCTGACGGACGGCCTGGAAGTGGGCCTCACGCAGCCGCAGGGCACGGGCACGAACCCGGCGAAGTTCGTCGCGGACGCGGACCCGAGCACGCACACGGATCCGCTCAACAAGGACACGGACGGCGGCAGCGTGTTCGACGGCATCGAGGACGCCAACCACAACGGCAAGGTGGACGCGGGCGAGACGAACCCGCTCGTCAAGTCGGACGATGTCGACGCGGACGGCGACGGCATCGACAACGCCACCGAGCGTGAGCACGGGTTGGATCCGTTCGACGCGGACAGCGATGACGACGGCGTGACGGATGGCGCCGACGGCATCACGGACACGGATGGCGACGGCATCATCGACGCGCTCGACCCGGACAGCGACAACGACGGCCTGACGGACGGCCTGGAGAGCGGCGTCACGCTCGAGACCGCTCCGGTGGGCACGAACACCAGCTCGCCCAACTTCCACCCGGACCTGGATCCGACCACCAAGACGGATCCGAAGCAGGCGGACACCGACAAGGATGGTCTGTCCGATGGTGAGGAGGACGGGGACCACAACGGCCGCGTGGGCACCGAGGAGACCGACCCCAACAACCGCGACACGGATGGGGACGGGCTGATGGACGGCACCGAGGTCAAGGGCTCCAACGCCACCAACCCGCTCAAGGCCGACACCGACGAGGACGGCCTGAAGGACGGTCAGGAGGACAAGAACCACAACGGCGCGCTCGACGACGGCGAGACGGATCCGCGGCAGGCGGATACGGACCACGGCGGCGTGCTGGACGGTGAGGAAGTGGCGGGCGGATCCAACCCGCTCGACGCCAACGACGACTTCCTCGTCGTGGGCCGTGGCTGCAGCACGGGTGGGGCGGGCTCGCTCGCGCCGCTGGCGCTGCTGCTCCTCGCGCTGCCGATGCTGGGTCGCCGCGCTCGCCGCTCGGGTGCGCGGGGAAGCCTGTCCGGGGCGCTCCTGGGGCTGGCGCTGACGGTGGCCCTCCTGGCTCCGGCGGCGCGGGCTCAGGCTCCGGCCGCCTCGCAGGCCATCGACGTGCAGCAGTACAAGCCGGGCCCGGCCGCTGGGGACATCCTCGGCGTGCACGGCGCCAAGGTGATGCGCCACCTGGGCTGGAACGTGGGGTTGTCGTTCAACTACGCGGACAAGCCCCTCAACTTCTTCGACCCTCGCTCGGAGAAGTTCCTCACCTCGCTGGTGCGCAGCCAGGTGGGGCTGGACCTGATGGGCGCCATCGGCTTGTTCGATCGGCTGGAGCTGGGCGTCGTCCTCCCGGTGACGCTTCAACAGTCCCAGCCTGCCCCGAACGTGGATGCCTCCTTCGCGCAGGGCGTGAGCTCTGGCGGAATCGGGGACCTGCGGCTCGTGCCCAAGGCGCGGCTGCTGGAAGGGGATGACTACGGCCTGGCGCTCACGGTTCCGGTGTCACTGCCCACGGGCGGTGCGTCGGACTTCCTGGGCGGCTCGGGCGTGTCGGTGAACCCCCGGCTGGTGGCGGAGTATGGGCGCCGCGTGCGGTTGGCGGCGAACATCGGCGTGGACTTCCGCCGCGAGCAGCAGCTTCGCAACCTGCGCGCGGGCAACGCGCTGGCGTACGGGCTGGGCCTGGAGGTGCCCTTCACCGTGGGCCGCACGCCGCTGTCCGCCGAGGCCACGCTCGTGGGGGCCATGGGCCTGAAGGAGCACGACGTGGAGGAGCGTCCCTTGGAGATCCTCGCCGCGCTGAAGTACCGGGCGGCGGGGGGCCTCACCGCGCACGTGGGCGCCGGGCCGGGCATCACCCGGGGCTATGGCACGCCCGGGTACCGCGTCCTCGCGGGCCTGAGCTACAGCGCCGAGCCGTCGCCCGCGCCGAAGCCGGCCCCGAAGCCGGTCTGCGCCTTCGGTCCCGAGGACCTGGACGGCTTCCAGGACGATGACGGCTGCGCGGATCCGGACAACGACCACGACGGCATCCCGGACGTGGCGGACAAGTGCCCGAACAACCCGGAGACGGTGAACGGCTTCGAGGACCAGGACGGCTGCCCCGACACCGTGCCCGTGAAGGTCGAGCCCAAGCCCGCGCCCCCGGTGGACTCGGACGGCGATGGCCTGGTCGACACGGCGGACAAGTGCCCCAACCAGCCCGAGGACAAGGACGGCTTCCAGGATGAGGACGGCTGCCCGGATCCGGACAACGACCACGACGGCATCCCGGACGTGGCGGACCAGTGCCCCAACCCGCCCGAGGACAAGGACGGCTTCCAGGATGAGGACGGCTGCCCGGATCCGGACAACGACCACGACGGCATCCCGGACGTGGCGGACAAGTGCCCCAACGAGCCGGAGACCATCAACGGCGTCGCGGACGAGGACGGCTGCCCGGACAAGGGCAAGGTGAAGGTGCTCGTCGACGGCGAGCGCATCCTCATCCTCGAGAAGGTCTACTTCGCCACGAACAAGGACGTCATCCTCCCGCGCTCGTTCCCGCTGCTGAAGCAGGTGGCGTCGGTGCTGCGCGCCAACCCGCAGGTGGAGCTGCTGCGAGTGGAGGGACACACGGACAGCCAGGGCGACGACGGGAAGAACCTGGACCTGTCGCGTCGCCGTGCCGCCAACGTGCGCACGTTCCTCGTGAAGGATGGCATCGCCGCCGAGCGCCTGGAGTCCGTGGGGTATGGCGAGTCGAAGCCGGTGGACACCAACAAGACGGCGGCGGGCCGCGAGAACAACCGCCGCGTCGAGTTCCACATCCTTCGCATGGGCAAGGTGGAGGTCGAGCGCGACGCCCCCTGAGCCCGCTCGGCTGAAGTGAACGGGCCCGTCTCCCTCGGGGGGGACGGGCCCGTTGCATTTCTGGCGCGGGCCTGGACTGGCCGAGCTTGCTCGGAGAACTGGACTCCGCGAGTCAAGAGGGGGCAGGCATCCGACAGGTCTTCCTGGGCAGGCACCGCGCTGGCGTGTAAGTGGGCGTCAGGACTCGGCCCCGCAGCAGGCCGCTACAGGCGCGTAGCGGAATACTTGCCAAACCCCCTCACTTGCTGATGATTGTTGAGGTTGGAAGCGCGCGGGCGGCGCCGCGGTGCAACCGCCAAGAGGACCATCATGGACCAGTTCGAGCAGAACAAGCAGGCCGCCAAGATTCGGGTCGTCGGGGCGGGCGGGGCCGGCTGCAACGCGGTCAACACGATGATTCTCGCCAAGCTGGACCGCGTGGACTTCATCGCCGCCAACACCGATGTCCAGGCTCTGGCCGCCAGCAAGGCGCCCACGCGCCTCCAGCTCGGACAGGCGCTGACCAAGGGCCTGGGCGCGGGTGCCAACCCGGAGATGGGCCGCGAGGCCGCCCTGGAGTCGAAGGATCAGATCGCCGCCGTGCTCGAGGGCGCGGACATGGTCTTCGTCACCGCGGGCATGGGCGGTGGCACCGGCACGGGCGCCGCGCCCATCATCGCGGACATCGCCAAGAGCCTGGGCTGCCTGACGGTGGGTGTCGTCACCAAGCCGTTCCTCTTCGAGGGCAACAAGCGCCGCAAGCAGGCCGAGCAGGGCATCGTGGAGCTCAAGGCCGCCGTCGACACCCTCATCACCATCCCCAACCAGCGGCTGCTCTCGCTCTCCAACGAGCCGATGCCGCTGCTGGAGACCTTCAAGCGCGCGGACGAGGTCCTGCTCAACGCCGTGCAGGGCATCAGCGACCTCATCCAGTACCACGGCTACATCAACGTGGACTTCGCGGATGTGAAGACCATCATGAGCGACAAGGGCCTGGCGCTCATGGGCACGGGCAACGCGTCCGGTGACAAGCGCGCGCTGACGGCCATGCAGCAGGCCATCTCCAGCCCGCTCCTCGAGGACGTGTCCATCGACGGGGCCACGGGCCTGCTCATCAACATCACCGGTGGCCGCGACATGACCCTGCAGGAGGTCAACGAGGCCCTCACGCTCGTCCACGACGCGGCGGACAGCGAGGCGGAGATCATCTTCGGCTCGCTCATCGACGATCAGATTCAGGACGAGGTGAAGATCACCATCATCGCCACGGGCTTCGTGCACCGGGACGCGCCGAAGGTGCGCACCATGGCGCCCGTGGTGCAGGTTCCGCTCATCAGCAGCCGTCCCCCGCCGTCCTCCGCGCTGACGGCGGCGCGCGAGGAAGTGGCCAGCCTGGTGCCCAGCAAGGGCGCTCCGCGTCCGACGCTGGCCGCGGTGGAGAACAGCAAGCCCGTCGCCAGCTCGCGCACGTCCGTGGTGAAGGACGCGGCGCTGCCCATGGACGAGGACCAGTTCGACATCCCCACCTTCCTGCGGCGGCAGGGCCAGACGGAGCTGCCGTAATCGACTAGCGAGCGGGGAGGCGCGCCACGCTGGCGGTGCCTCGGCCCGTGAGCCGGTCACATCGCGTGAAGAGCCCGTCCACTTCCCCGTAGAGCGCGTCGACGCGCTCCGGGTGACGGGGGGCGGGAATCACGCCAGCGCCCGTCAGCTCCTCCAGGCGAATCTCCGCGCGCTGGAGCAACTGAAGGGCCTTGAGCAGCGAGCGCCCCTGCTTGGTGCCCTCCGGGGTGAAGAGGTTGCCGCCCTGGTAGAGCGCGACCAGCTCGTTGCGCGTGGCGTGGACCCGGTCCGCCATGCGACCCCGGTAGAGGTCCAGGCGCTTCGCGCGGCGAGCACCCAGGAGATCCACCACGCCGTCAGTTCCGTTCGAGGAAGGCATCACGTCGGACAAGGTACGCACGCTCACGCAACCCCGCAAATTTACAGGGTTGTAGGGTCCTGTTGCGCACGCATGTGCGGCCTTGTCAGGCAGGGGGGCCACGACTACGGTGGCCGCCCTTCGCGCCAGCTCGAGGTGTTCCGCATGTTCAAGAAGCTGCTCATCGCCAATCGGGGTGAAATCGCGCGCCGCATCGGCGCGGTGGCCCGGGGGATGGGGTTGAAGACCGTGGCCGTGTACTCGGACGCGGACGTGGACCTGCCCTTCGTCAAGGAAGCGGACGAGGCGGTGCGGCTGGGGCCAGCGCCTGCCAAGGACAGCTACCTCAACGTCGCGGCCATCCTCGCGGCGGCGAAGCAGACGGGCGCGGACGCCGTGCATCCTGGATACGGCTTCGTGTCGGAGAACGGCGAGTTCGCCCAGGCCTGCGCGGACGCGGGGCTCACCTTCGTGGGGCCTCCGCCCGAGGCCATGGCGCGGATGAAGGACAAGAGCCAGGCGCGCAAGCTGGTGGCCGCGGCGGGCGTGCCCGTCGTCCCTGGCAGTGACGGCGTGGTGCCGGACGTGCCGAGCGCGCTGGCCGCCGCGGAGCGCATTGGCTACCCCGTGCTCTGCAAGGCCGCGAGCGGTGGTGGCGGCATCGGCATGGCGGTGGCGAACAACGCCGTGGAGCTGGAGAAGGTCTTCCGCCAGTGCACGGACCGCGCGAAGGCCGCGTTCGGACGCGAGGGCGTCTACCTGGAGCGCTACTTCCCCGCGCCGCGCCACATCGAGGTGCAGATCCTCGGCGACCACCACGGCCACCTCATCCACTGCCTGGAGCGCGAGTGCTCCATCCAGCGCCGGCACCAGAAGGTGGTGGAGGAAGCCCCGTCGGTGCTCTTCGCGGACGGCAGGAACGCGGCGCTGGCGGAGAAGCTCTTCACCGCGGCGGTCACCGCGGCCCGCACGTTCGGCTACGCCAACGCGGGCACGGTGGAGTTCCTGTACTCGGACGGGCAGGTGTACTTCATCGAGATGAACGCCCGGCTCCAGGTGGAGCACCCGGTGACGGAGCTGACCACGGGCCTGGACCTGATTGGCTGGCAGCTGCGCATCGCGGCGGGCGAGAAGCTGACGGTGAAGCAGGAGGACGTGAAGCGGCGCGGGGCCGCGCTGGAGTTCCGCATCTACGCGGAGGACCCCGTGAAGTACTTCCCGTCCCCCGGGCCGCTGAAGGTCTTCCAGCCGCCCACGGGCGAGGGCGTTCGGCTGGACTCGGGCTACGTGGAGGGCAACGTCGTGACGCCCAACTACGACCCGATGATTGCCAAGCTCATCGTGTCCGGCGACACGCGCGCCCAGGCGATGGCGCGCTCGGTGGCGGCGCTCCAGTCGTTCAAGATCGAGGGCATCAAGACGAACATCCCGCTCCACCTGCGCATCGTGCAGGACCCGGCCTTCGGCGCGGGCGAGCTGGACACGCATTTCCTGGAGCACCACGCGAAGCCGTGAGCACGGCGCGCGAGGCATTCACCCCTGAAGAGGCACTCGACTATGACGGACGTGGCGGCGCACATCACGGGCACCGTGTGGAAGATTGAAGTGACGGTGGGCCAGAAGGTGAACGTGGGTGACGTCCTCGTCATCCTCGAGTCCATGAAGATGGAGATGCCGGTCGAGGCCACCGATGGTGGCGTCGTGCAGGAGATCCGGTGCAGTGAGACCCAGGCCGTCAACGAGGGCGACGTCCTCGTGGTGCTGGGCTAGGCGCGCGCGGAGGGCCGAGCGGTGGAGCCGTCACTCGACGTCGAGGACCGCGAGGGAGGCGTGAGGGTGCTGACCCTTCGCAACCCCGCTCGGCGCAACGCGCTGGATGACGCGCTGCTGGCCCGGTTGGACGCGGCGCTGGAGCCCGCGCCCCACGTTCGAGCGCTGCTCGTGCGAGGCGCGGGGGAGCACTTCTGCGCGGGCTATGACTTGTCCCATCTGGGCCCGCCTGGGGCGGATGGGCGGCTCCCGGACGACGCGCTGGTGGCGTGCCTGCTCAAGCTGGAGCGTCACCCCGCGCCCTCCGTGGCGCTGGTGCGAGGCGCGGCGGTGGGGGCGGGGTTCGACCTGGCCGTGGCCTGCGACTTCCGCATCGGCGGCCCGGATGCCTTCTTCATCATGCCGCCCGCGCGGCTGGGCATCGTCTACTCGCCCGAGGGACTGGCCCGAGCGGCCAGGCTGGTGGGCTTCGCGCACGCCAAGCAGCTCTTCCTCACGGCCCGTCGGCTGGACTGCCGGGATGCCGTGAGCTGGGGGCTGCTGGACGAGTGTCTCGAGGCTGAGGCGGCCGAGGCCCGCGCGCTCGCGCTGTGCGCCACGCTGGCCGGGCACGCGCCCAAGGCCGTGTCCGGGATGAAGGAAGTCTTCGGACTGCTGGCGCGCTCTCCGCTGTCCGACGAGGACCTGGCGCACGTGCGGGCCCTGCGCAGCGAGGCCTTCGGCAGCGAGGATGCGAAAGAGGGGCGGGCGTCGTTCCTGGAGAAGCGAGCACCGCGCTTCACCGGCCGCTGATTCACGGCGCGGCCGGTGAAGGGTGCTTCGCGCCGCTCAGGTATCGCCGAACAGCTCGCCCATGCGCAGCTGCAGGGCGGAGGCAATCTTGTAGAGCGAGGAGATGGATGCGGACGACTCCGCGCGCTCGATCTGCGACAGCAGGGACACGGACAGGCCAGTGCGGCGGGCGAGCTGCTTGAGCGTGAGCTCCTGCGTCTTGCGCGCGTCGCGGATGGTCCGACCGATGGCGCGGTGCAGGTCCGCCTCCGGGTCCTGCGACAGGCCCTTCTTCTGCAGGGCGTTGCGCACGGCCGCGGTGAACTGGTCCGGCTCCATCGGCTTCTTCACGTAGTCAGAAGCCTGCGCCTTCAGCGACGCCACCGCGGTGTCCACCGTGGGGTAGGCCGTGGCGACGATGACCGCGATGTCCGTGTCGTACTTGCGGATCTGCTCCAGCACCTCGGTGCCAGACATCTGCGGCATCATCATGTCGAGGATGACGAGGTGGAAGTCGGAGCCACGGAGGATGTCCACCGTCTGGGTGGGGTCCGTGGTGGTTACCACCTCGTAGCCCTCACGGGTCAGGACCAGCTTGAGGTAGTCGCAGTTGTCCTGCTCGTCATCAACCACCAGGATGCGAATCTGCACAGCGTCTCCTCGCTGCAGGTTGGTATGGACGTCAGACGCTTCTTCTCTTGGCGCGGCCTCCAAGGAGGAGACCGCGCCGCGTCGAGCCGGGGGTCACTCCCCTGCTGTCGGCTTGTAGCCCACCATCGCCTTCTCCACGGCTGCACGCCGTGAATCGCTGGCCGGTGCCATGTCGAGGAATTGGCGGTAGTGCTTGGCGGCAAGGTTCGTCTTGTTCAGACGAACATATGTCACACCCAGCAGGAACTGACATTCCGGATTTTGCGGAGCCAGCTTCTCGCACTGCTTGGCCTGCTCGAGCGCTGCCTCGTAGGCCTCGCGCTGCTTGGTGCGGATGAGGGCCTTGGCCTCGGTGATGATCGTCTCCACCTGGGCATCCGTCGCCGACGCGACCGGGGGCGGCTTGGCGGCCTCGACGGGTTTCTCCTGCGGCGCGGGAGCCGGAGGCGCCTCGACGGGCTTCGTCTGGGCGGCGGTGACCAGCGCGCTCAGCTCGGCATGGCGGTCCGCGAAGAGGGTGGTGGCCTTGGTCTCGGCGACCAGCTTGGCGGCCTCGGGGATGCGATGGCCCTCGAGCGCGGCCTGCGCGAGCGTGAGCTTCTCGTCGTAGCCCCGCTCCGTGGTCACCTGCTGCGCCAGCGCGTTGGCGTCCTTGCTCAGGCCGCCCTTCGGGTCGCGCATGGAGTCCAGGATGAGCTGCGCGGCCTGCAGGTCCTTGCGGGCCACCGCGGCGCGAGCCTTTTGGAGCTTCTCCTGCGCGGTCTCGACGGCGGGCGCGGGAGCCTGCTCGTCGGGCTTGGTGTCGGTGGGCTCCGTCTGCGCCTGCTTCGGCGGCGCGGAGTCCTCGGGGGGGGCCGGCGGGGTGTTGGGGTCGTTGGCGGGCTGCGCGACCTCGGGAGGCTGGGTCGGCTGCGTGCCGCCCTGCGACCGCATCACCAACAGTCCGCCGATCGCGCCGCCTGCCAGCAGCACGACGATGGCGGCCACGAGCGGGAGCTTCGAGCGGGGGGCCTCGCCCTCTTCCTCGCCGCCATCGGCCATCTCGCCGGGGCCGAGGAAGCGGAACTTCACGTGGCCCAGCTCCAGCAGGTCGCCGCTGGCCAGGGTGGCCTGCGCGTAGCTCTCACCGTTGACGGTGAGGCCATTGGCCGACTGCATGTCCAGGACGCGCCACTCGCCCGTGTCCTCGCGCACGACCTTGGCGTGGGTGCGCGACAGCGAGCGGTGGTCCAGGGCGATGTCGTTCTCCGAGGTGCGGCCGATGCGCAGCTCGGTGCGCACGCAGTCGAACTCCTGGCCCTTGAACTCGGTGGGGGAGAGGACCACCAGCCGTGGTCGCTCATCCGGAGGGACGACCTCCACCTTGCGCGGCCGGTCCGACTCCATCTGATCCATGCGGATGATGGCGGTGGCGTGGCGGCGGGCCTCGGCGGGAGAGGGCGGCGTGTGCCCAGGCTCGTCGCCTGACTCTTCCTCGTCTTCCTCGGGCTCTTCGTTCCCGGGTTGACGTCCCTCGAGCGCTTCGATGGCGGGAACGGTGGGGCGCATCGCTGCGAGCGCTCCATCCGAATCCGGCCGTCGCGGCGCGGGGACCTTGGCGGTGATGGGGCTGGGCGCGGCGTTGGCGGCGGCCTCGGTCTGCAGGGCCAGATCGTAATCACCGATCTGGATGAGGTCGCCCTCCTTGAGGGACGACTGTCCCGCGACGCGCTCTCCGTTGATCCGGGTGCCGTTGTAGCTCCCCAGGTCCTCCACCACGACATGGCCGTTCAGGCGCATGAGTCGTGCGTGCTGACGAGACACGTTCCTCTCGGTCAGGCGGATGGTGTTTCCCTCCTGACGTCCGATCGTGATCTCGTCACGCACGAAGGGGACAACGGTCTTGCGCCCCTCGTCGTCTTCGATGATGAGCTTCAGCACGGGTCCAATCCACGTACAGCTATAGCAGAACGGGCTTTCCAGAGACAAGCCATGCATCCCCCCAAAACGACAGGGCTTTTGTCCAAAAGCGTGGGGCGGGTGGGGCCGTTGTCCATCGGTCGGTTGGCCGGGAGGGGGGCGTGGACGGGGCTTCCGTGGGTGACGGCGACCCTCATGGCGCTCCTTGGCGGGGTGTATGCGGCGACCTTGGACACGGGGCCGATCCGAGTGGACACGCTGGTGCGCTGGGGCGCGAAGGCGGGGCCGCTGGTGACGGAGGTGGGGCAGGGATGGCGGCTGCTCGTGGCCAATCTGCTCCATCGGGACCTGGCGCACCTGGGCCTCAACCTGCTGGTGCTGGTGGTGGTGGGCACCACGGTGGAGCGCACGCTGCGCCGGAGGGACTACGTGGCGCTGCTGCTCGGCTCGGCGCTGGGCACGATGGCGGGCTCGCTGTGGTGGTCCAGCGCGGTGAGCGTAGGGGCCTCGGGGATGATTTTCGGCTGCGTGGGGGCGCTGCTCGTGCTGGGGCGCAAGCCGCGCGGGGCGGGCGAGCGGGGACGGTATCGCTGGTTCTCGGGCGAGGGCGCGCTGCCGACGGTGCTCGTGTTCCTGTGGCTCGGGTGGACGAGCGCGGGCGTGGACAACGCGGGGCATCTGGGCGGGCTGCTGACCGGATTGCTCGCGGGCACGGTGTTCTCGCCGCGCGAGCTTGACGGTGACGTCACTCGCGCGTCTCGGTGGCTGCGCCCGGTGGGGGTGGTGGCCCTGGCGGTGGGCGTCGCGGTGGGGGTGACGTGGGAGGGCTCGGGCTGGCAGGTGGAGCGGGACGATGGGTTCGGCGTGGCGGTGAGCCTGCCCGCGGGCTGGCGGCGCGAGGAGGACGCTCACGGCCGACGCTCGTTCTCCAACGGGCTGCCGGGACTGGGCCGGGCGACGTTCTCGGCGGAGGCCATCGAGGCGGGCGAGCCGGGGGATGGCGAGGTCCAGGCGCGCCACTTCCTGGCAGACGAGTTGGTTTCCGGTGTGCCGGGGCCGCATGGACAGGTGCGGTCGGCCTCGGGCCCGGAGGCGACGATGCTGGGGGGGAGGGCGGCCCAGCGGGTGCGCGCCGAGGTGGAGGGCGGCTCGGGCGCCACCTCCCTGCGGGCATGGTTCGTTCCGCGAGGGGAGTGGGTCTACCGGCTCGTGTTCACCTGGCCCGCGAGCTATCCCTCCTATGCGGCGGTGGTGGACCGGATGGTGGCGGAGCTTCGCCTGGAGGAGCCGGCGACGCTGCGTGAGGCTCGGGCGCGTGCGCTGTTGGTGCCCGGCGCGGTGGGGCCGCTGCGCGCGTTGGGTTCGCAGCTTCGCCGGTGGGGACTGGCCCGCGAGGCGGTGGAGCCGCTCGCGTCGGCCGTGCGTCTGGCTCCGGCGGATGTGCCAACGCGCGTGGAGCTGGCGCGTGCGCTCTTCGAGTCCGGTCAGGTGGAGGAGGGGTGTCACGCGGCGGCGGAGGCGCGGGTGTACGGCCCTTCCGAGACCGCTGCGCTGGAGGCCGGGGTTCGCTGCGAACTGGCCCGAGGGGACGCGGTGCGCGCGCTCGCGCGATTGGAAGAGGCCCGTCAGGTGGATCCTCGCGATGCGCGGCTTCGCGCGGCGGAGGCGGCGCTGCGCGCGGCGTTGGAAGCACCTGGGCCCTGAGCGGTTGGGGCACACGGCTCAGCGCGCGGAGAAGGGACGCACCACGATGCCCGCGCTCACGCTCCATTCATCGCGGCGCGCGAGCCCCGCATCTCCGTGGATGACCGTGCCCGCGAGGCGCAGGGCCACGGGCTGGTCGTTGAGTGCGAGGACGACGCGCTCCAGGCTGCCCTCGGCCCGCGCGCGGAAGTGCGCTCCCTGCTCGAAGTCATAGCTCCACCCCGCGAGACCCGAGGCGTGCACCGTCCACCCGCCGTCCTCGCTCTGCCAGCCCAGGTCCAGCCGGAGCGAGGTGAACGGGGACACCTCGTGCTCGGTGCCGTTCGGGGTGTGTCGAAGCACGTGGCTCGCCGCAGGGCCCACGGCGAGCCAGCGGCGCGGCGAGTTCGCTCGCAGCGGATCCACGAGCAGGCCCACCTGCGCCGTCTCCAGCACCCAGCCCGGGCCCTCCCAGGCGCGGCGCTCCAGGTGCGCGCCCTTAAGCGCCACGGCCACGTCGAACGGGAAGGGGATGCGCACGGGGCGCGCGGTGGGGACGAGGATGAAGCCATCCTCCAGGTGCCGGCGCAGCAGTCCGTCATAGGCCGTGAAGGTGTAGCCGGTGCGCTCGCCCTTCCACGTCTCCGTCAGGAGGAGGCGATGGCGGTTGTACCAAGGCGTCCCCTTGCTGTGGCTCTCCCGCCCCGTGCTGAGCAGGAGGCCCGCGAGCACCTCGAGAGAGGCGGGGCCCTGGCCGAGCCGGAGCCCCGTGCCCACCACCGGCCCGAAGTCCGGCTCGAAGCACGTGGCGAACACCTCGCCGCTCGCCGTGCGGCCCGTGCACGGGGGCTCCGCTCCCAGCGTGGCGGTGAGCAGCAGCGTCGTCAGGCCGAGCGCCAGCATGGGACTAGCCCTTCCCGTTTCCAGCGAGCGGCGCCGAGCGACGGACCGGGGCCCACAGCGAGAAGCGCAGCCCCGCCTGCGCGGACCACTCCCAGGTCGCCGGCAGGTGCGCCAGGTCGTCACGCCACGTGCCTCGGCCATCGAGCACCAGGCTCACGGGCTGGTCGTTGATGGCCAGCAGGATGGCCTCGTAGCCGGCGTGCAGGCGCAGGCGCTCGGGGCGCAGCACGCGTCCCTCCACGGCCTTGGAGAGCAGCACCTTCTCCACTCCCGCCTCCACGCGCAGGTGGTGGAAGCCGTCCCGGTCGAGCGTCAGGTCGCCTTCGAGCGCCGCCCCCGGAACCAGGGTGAGCTGGCGTCCCGTCAGGTCCCGCTCGATGGAGGGGCCGGCGCGCACGCGGACGTACGACACGAGGTCGCGCGAGTGCCACAGGTCCAGCGAGGCGTGCACCGTGCTCAGGGCCAGGAAGTCGGCTCGGGCGCCATCGCGGCGGACCTTCTCCAGGTGCATGGCCTCCGTCCAGACGCCCAGGTTCAGGAAGATGTCGTGCCGCGCGGGCTTGCCCACGAAGGTCGTCACGCGGACGAGCGGCTCGTGCTCCTCGGTGCGGAAGTCGTAGCGCAGCAGCGTCGCATCCAGGGCGCTGTCGTCCCCCAGGTAGATGGCCGTGTCGAACAGCGTCAGCCGATGCACGCGCGAGGGGCCCTGGGGCCACTCGAAGTCCATCCCGAAGTCCGCGCGCACGCGGTTGTCGTGGCCCGAGCCTCCCTCGACCCAGCGGGGCGCCCATGCACCTCCCAGCCAGATACGGCGGTGCAGGTCGAAGTTGAACTGCATCACCCGGCCTTGCTCGTCGCGGTACCAGCCCGGCGGCGCGCTGGCGACGGCGGGGATCAACCGGTACTCCCCCAGGGTGTCGAGGAGCGACTGGCTCACCACACAGCCCTGGCTTCGCTCCAGCGCTCGGTCCGTCTCCGTGCCCGACCCATCCAGCTCGTGGAGAGGGGCGACCCGGCACTCGTGCTTCGCGCTGTCGCATTCGGCCGCGTAGTGGCCCGACGGGACGCGCTCGGTGGGAGGGAGGTCGACGCAGTAGTGGATGGACTCCCACTGCTGCGTGGGCGGAGCCGGGGCGGCGGGCTCCAGGTGCAGCGGCGGCGCGGGCGGGGGCGGGGCCGTTTCGCCACCGGTCTGCTGAAGGGGCGCGGGCGCGGGGGGCGTCGTGTCGCCACCCTCCTGCCCGAGCAAGAGGGCACAGGTCAGGGCCGCGATGGAAGGCAGCATGGGTCTCCTCGGTCGGTGCGGCGCCGAGCGAAAGTGCCCGGAACCGTCAGGCGGCCAATACAAGGCCCGTGCCCCCGGCCGAGCCTCGGGCCTGCGCCCCTGGGGGCTGCCCGAGGTGTGCAGGCTTCTGCACAATGGCGGCTCACAGTGGCGCGAAATTGGCGCAACCCGCGAAGGTCGACCGGCGGGGAGCGCGGGGATATAAGGCCGCGATCCCGCCGAGCGCGGGGCATCCGTCCCGGACGACGAAGGAGCACTTGCCCGTGGCAAGCGACGGCGAACAACAGCAGCAAGAGCAGACCTTCACCGAGGCGCTTCTCGGCAAGGAGACCGTGTCGGGTGCGTGGGCGGCCAGGTGGCGCGCGCTTCCCGCGAGCCTGCGCGTGGTGCTGGCGACGGCCGGCTTCGCCGCGCTGCTCTTCATCCCCTACCTGGGCGCCGTGGGGTTGTGGGACCCATGGGAGACGCACTACGGCGAGGTGGCGCGCGAGATGATCCAGCGCCAGGACTACGTCTATCCCTACTGGGAGAACGCGTGGTTCTTCTCCAAGCCGCCGCTCACCATGTGGATGCAGGCGCTGGGGATGCAGGTGGTGGGCACGTTGCGCACCGATGGCGCGCTCGCTCGCTACACGGAGTGGGGCATGCGCATGCCCTTCGCGCTCCTGAGCATCGCGGCGGTGACGCTGCTGTCTCTGGCGGTGTCTCGCGTGGTGAGTCGCCGCGCGGGGCTGGCGACCGGCTTCGTGCTGTGCACCATGCCGCTGTACTTCCTGCTCACGCGGCAGACGGTGACGGACACGCCCTTCGTCACGACCTTCGTGTGCGCCATGGCGTGCGCCATCATCGGGCAGCTCGATGAGACGACGCGGCATCGCACCGCGTGGTGGTACGCCTTCTATGTGTTTGCGGGGCTGGCCACGCTGGCCAAGGGCCTCCTGGGCGTGGGCCTGCCCGCGGTCATCCTCGTGCTGTACGCGATCGCCGCCGTCATCCCGTGGGATGGCAAGAGCGTGGAAGCGCACCTGAGCTGGCTGCGCGACGCGGAGTTCCGCAAGGACGTGCGCGAGGGCCGCAGGACCATGCCGGTGCTGTGGGCGCAGATGTACCGGATGCGCCTGGGCACGGGCATCCTCGTGTTCGCCGCGGTCGCGGTGCCCTGGTACCTGACGTTGTGCCTCTTCGATGGCTTGGACGATGAGGGCAAGCTCTTCTGGTACCGCTTCTTCATCCACGACCACCTGAACCGCCTCACCGCGGGCGTGTACACGACGACGCCCGGGGGCTCGTTCGTGTACTTCATCGAGCAGGGCGGCTACGCCATCTTCCCGTGGGTGGCGCTGGTGCCGGGCGCGCTCGCCGTGGTGTCGCGGCTGCGGCTGCGCTCCGCGTCGAAGGCGGACCACCTGGCGCTCATCGCCGTGCTGTGGGTGGCCTTCGCGTTCTACCTGCTGGGCTCCAGCGCGACGAAGTTCCACCACTACGTGTTCCCCATCCTCCCGGGGCTGGCGGTGCTCATCGCCTTGTTCGTGGACAAGCTCTGGGAAGAGGGCATCTCCGCGCACGCGGTGAGCCTCATCTTCGGGCTCGTCCTGTTCATCCTCGTGGGCAAGGACCTGGCGGAGAACCCCAAGGACTTCACCGACCTGTTCGTCTTCAACTACGACCGGCCCTATCCCACGGACCTCGTCACGCGGCCCATCTCGCTGTTCTCCTCACGGCCGCTGTGGTCGGGGGACGTGGTCACGCTGGTGCTGCTGGCGTTCGGCGTCTACCTCTCCATCGACGCGTTCATGGGGCGCTCGCGGCGATCGCTCGGCGCGCGCGCGGTGGCGCTGCTGCTGCTGACATGCGGGCTGGCCACGCTGGGGGGTGTCTCCTCCCAGGGCCAGGTGTCCGCGCTGATGCTGTTGGGCTCGGCGCTGGCCGTCACCGGTGGCTACATCTTCCTGAAGGTCATGAAGCCGGGCACCGAGGAGAGCCGAGGGAGCTACCAGGTGCTCGCGGCGGGGCTGGTGTTCGTGGGCGTGTCGCTCGCGGCCCGAGGGTTCCGCATGGCGGGCACGGCGGATCCGCTGTTCAAGTCGCTGTCCGAGCCCATCAACGTGAAGGCGGCCATGGGCTTCGCGTTCGCGGTGGCGGGCATCCTGGCGGCGGTCGCGGCGCTGATGCGCTCGCGCGTGCTGCTGTTCAGCTCGTTCTGGGGTCTGGCCGCCAGCTTCGCGCTCTGGTTCAACTGGGGCCAATGGGTGGACCTGTCCCACCACTGGACGCAGCGCGACCTCTTCTGGCGCTACTACGGCCAGCGCAACGCGGGCGAGCCCATCGCGGCGTTCATGATGAACTGGCGCGGTGAGACGTTCTACTCGCGCAACACGGTGGAGCAGTTCCGCGCCGGTGACGCGAACATGCGCATGCGTCAGTTCGCCGCGCGCCCTGGCCGCGAGTGGGCCCTGGTGGAGCACAACCGGCTGAACCTGCTGCGCAACGCGGTGGGCACGGACAAGACCGTCACGCTCATCGATCGGGACATCAACAACAAGTTCGTCCTGGTGACCATCGAGTGAGCACCCTCGCGGTGCCTCGTGCGGGCGGCACGGTGGAGCCCGCATCCGCCGCGGAGCCAGGCGGCATCCGCGTGCGGGGGTTGGGCAAGTCCTTCGGCGAGCGCGTCGCGGTGGAGGGCCTCAGCTTCGAGGTGAGGCCCGGTGAGGTGTTCGGCCTCCTGGGGCCCAACGGCGCCGGCAAGACGACCACGGTGCGCATGCTGACGGGCCTCTTGCGGCCGTCCTCGGGCGAGGCCGTGGTGTGGGGCCATCGCGCGGAGCATGACGGCGAGGCGCTGCGCAAGGTGGTGGGGCTCCTCACCGAGCAGCCCGGCCTCTATGACCGGCTCACCGCGCGCGAGAACCTGCGCTTCTTCATGAAGCTGCACGAGTTGGACGAGGCGACGGCGTGGCCTCGGGCGAAGCACTACCTGGAGCGCTTCGGGCTGGCGGGCCGCGAGGACGACCCGTGCGGCGGCTTCAGCAAGGGGATGCGCCAGAAGCTGGCCATCATCCGCACGCTCGTCCACGACCCGAAGGTCATCTTCCTCGATGAGCCCACCAGCGGCTTGGATCCGGAGTCCGCGCGCACCGTGCGCGACGCGGTGGCGGAGCTGGCGGCCGAGGGGCGCACCATCATCCTCTGCTCGCACAACCTCGCCGAGGTCGAGCGGCTGTGTGAGCGCGTGGCGGTGGTGAAACGGCGACTGCTCGCGCTGGGGTCGGTGCGGGAGCTGCGCCGCGCGGGGCAGGCGTTGGAGGTTCGCGTGGAGGGCGAAGCCGAGCGGTTCCGTTCAGTGCTCTCCGCGCTGCCCTTCGCGCCGGGCGTGTTGGCGGAGGGCGGGCGGCTGCGCGTGCTGCTCGCGGACGAGGCGCATGCCCCGGACGTGGTGGCGTGTCTGGTGGGGGCCGGTGCGCGGATTCACAGCGCGGTGCCCGCCCAGCGTCCGCTCGAAGAGGTGTACCTGGACCTGCTGAAGGAGGATGCGGCGTGAGTGGAGCGTTCCGTCCCCGGCGCGCGCTGGCGGTGTTCTGGAAGGACTTCCTGGACCTGCGCAAGAACGTGGGCCTGCTGGTGTCCATGGCGGTGCTGCCCGCGGTGATGGTGACGGTGCCCATCGGTGTGGTGTGGACGTACGTGCGGCAGCCGGACCACGCGGACCTGCGCACGGTGGCGCTCTTCTATGACCCCACGCTGCCGCTCAACGTGAGCGCGGCGCGCTTCCTCATCGACAAGTCGCTCACCGACTGGTTCGGCATGTTCCTGGTGATGCCGGTGTTCGTGCCCATCCTCATCGCGTCCCAGAGCGTGGCGGGGGAGAAGGAGCGCCGGACGTTGGAGCCGCTGCTCGCGTCCCCGGTGACGGCGGCCGAACTGGTGGCGGGCAAGAGCCTGGCGGCGCTGATGCCAGCGGTGGCCATCACCTGGGTGGCGTTCGTGCTGTTCTGCGTGGGCGTGGACGTGGTGGCGTGGCCGCTGGTGAAGGCGCCGCTCATGCCCAACGCGCTCTGGGGCTTCGGGGTGTTCGTGCTGGCGCCGCTGTTCGCCTTCTTCGGCAACGGGGTGGCGGTCATCATCTCCGCGCGGGTGAACGAGGCGCGCATGGCGCAGCAGCTCGCGGCGCTGGTGGTGCTGCCGCTCGTGGGGCTGGTGGGCGGGCAGGTGGCCGGCTTCCTGAAGGCGGGCGCGGGCTACTACGCGCTGGAGGGCGCGGTGGTGCTGGTGCTGGATGTCGTGCTGCTGGTGGCCAGCATCCGGCTGTTGGACCGCGAGCGGCTGGTGGCTCGCTGGGGCTGAGGTCCCTGGGCGACCGACCGGGCAAACCCCCGTGAAGATGGTATCTTTCCGCCCCGGACGCGGGACGAAAGCGGGCGCGCTTTCGTTCCGGTGGTCATGCATTTAGTGGGCGTGGTTGGCGGTGCGAGTTGATGGGCCGCAAGGCGGCCACGGAGGCGCTGAAAGCAATGGGGATCTTCGACAGCATCAAGGGCGAGGCGAAGCGCAACTTCATCGCTCGGGCGGACGATGCCAAGGGGCAGATCGTCTACAAGTACCCGGAGAAGAACGTCCGGATGCTCACCCAGGTCACCGTCGCCGCCGACGAGGTGGCGCTGTTCGTCAAGGACGGCAAGGTGGAGGGCAAGCTGGGGCCCGGCCGTCACTCGCTGGACACGAACAACATCCCGTTCCTGTCGCGGCTGCTGGAGGGCTTCACCGGCGGCAACATGTTCATCGCGGAGATCTTCTTCGTCTCCGTGCGTGAGCACACCGGCCTGAAGTTCGGCGGCCCCATTGGCGACGTGCGCGACCCGGAGACGGGCCTGGGCATTGGCACCATGGTGTACGGCGACTTCTCCATCCGCGTGACGGAGCCGGAGAAGCTGGTGGTGGGCCTGGTGGGCATGGGCCGCTCCAACAACGAGGAGTTCGTCGGCTGGTTCAAGAACCAGGTGCTCAAGGTGACGCGCGACCGCATCGCCGAGCTGCTGGTGAAGAAGAAGTGGCCGCTGCTGGACGTGACGAGCGGCGCGTACACCGAGGAGATTGAAACCGAGGTCATCGCCGGCCTGAAGCCGCACGTGGATGACTACGGCCTCACCGTGGTGCGCATGGGCAACTTCCACGTCAGCATCAAGGACGAGGACGAGGCCACGCTGAAGAAGCTGTCCAAGGACGTGGCCTACTCGCGGCTCGCGGGCGGCTTCCAGCAGTACGCCCAGGGCCAGGCGATGCTCGGCGCGTCCGAGGGCATGGCCAAGGGCGGTGGCGGCTCGGACGGCGCGCTCCAGGGCATGGGCATGGGGATGGGCTTCGGCATGGCCCAGATGTTCTCCAACCAGCAGCAGCAGGCCCAGCAGCGCGTCCCCGCGTCGGAGCCGGCTCCCGCGGCGGCTCCGGCCGACACGCGCTCGCCCGCGCAGCGCCTGAAGGAGATCAAGGAGCTGAAGGACGCGGGCGTGCTGACGGACGAGGAGTACAACGCCAAGCGCGCGGAGCTGATGAAGCTGCTGTAGCGCCCGCGCGAGCGGCCAGTCCTCAGGGCGGTGACTGGGGACTGGCCAGCCGCAGGTGCGCGTGGAGCGTCTCCGCGAGCAGGTAGAGGAACGGGGCGTCGCCGAAGGCCAGCGTGTCGCCGTCGTGGAGTACCACCTGGGCTCGGAAGCCCAGCGGTGCGCTGTTGATCCACGTCCCGTTCATGGATTGCGCGTCGCGCACCGTGAAGCCGCCCGTGGTCGCGTTCCAGCGCAGCGTGGCGTGGTGCTGCGAGACGGAAGGGTCCGGCACGACGAGGTCGCACTCGGCTCGGCCGACGGTGAACTCCTGGCCATCCGCGGTGGGCTGGAGGAAGTGGACCTCCAGGTTGTCGAAGTCGCGCAGCATGGCCAGCAGCCGCTCCGTCATGCGGTTGCGGTGGGCCATGCCCACGGTGCGCACTCCCGTCATCTGCGCGGCGATGTTGCGGAACACGGGGTCAACGGGCTGCTGGATGAGGGCCACGGGCCCGGACGCGGCCCGGAACGCATCCAGCGAGGCCCCGGCGAAGGGTCGGAGCTGATTCACGGACACCATGGCGTCCCACCCTACGTGCAAGCGGTGGGGACGCAAAGCATTCCGCGCGCGGCTCGCCCGCTGGCCATCACGCGCCGGGTGTCGTGCTCGCGGGGGCGGTGAAGTTTTCCAGGCCGGGCGCGGGCTTCGCGCCCGTGGGCGGCGGTGAGGTGGGCGTGGGCGGCGTGGTGAAGTTCTCCAGGCCGGGCGCGGGCGGCAGCAGGTCCTCGATGCGCTTGAGGTCCAGCTTCATGGGCACCTGGAGCGTGGTGCCCAGGCGCAGCAGCAGCACGTCCGGCGCGATGCCCTGCTCCCCGAGAGCCTGGGTCACCTCGCGGGTGGACAGGCCATTGCCATGCGCCCACAGGCCCTTCAGGAAGGTGCCCGCGTCGGCAGAGCGCCACCACGCGGGGCCGAAGCGCGCCTTGAGCTGCCCCTGGAGCTGACCCGCGAGGAACCACGCGCGGAAGCTGTCCGCTGACTCGAAGAAGTCCTCCTGGTCCACGAGGTAGCGCGCGACGTCGTCGTCGCTCATGGGCATGTCGTCGGTGCGCGCCATGATGGTGCGGTACAGCTCCTTCGGATCCGCCTCCACGCGCCGGTGCAGCTCCAACTGGTACAGCAGGCGGCCGGCCGCGTGACGGATGAGGAACAGCTTGTGCGCGCTGGAGGCCGCCAGGTACTGCGCGCGCTGCTCGCCAATCACGCCCGCGTGCTCCTCGAGCCACACGGGGTCTTCCAGCAAGTCCTCGAAGAGTGCCGAGTACGCCTCGCCCACGGTGGGGTTGCCGAGGACCGCCAGCTCGAAGCGCGGCTCCTTCGTGAAGGCCGCGTGCAGCGTTTGACCGAACGCGCGCAGCACGTGCGCTTGATGCAGCACGCCCATGCCCGGCTTGAAGGACATCCGCACGTCGCCGGGCACCTGCACCGGCAGCGACAGCGGAAGCCGGTTCTTCCGAGGCAGGTCACGCGCGTCGATCTTCACGTTGGGCATGGCGTCCAGGTCGATGCCCATTCCGGCCACCGTGCCATGCGCCTTGAGCAGCGCTTCGCCCTTGGGGAACGCGTCCTCGACTTCGCGCGCGCGGAACAAGCGAGGGATGTCCGCGCGGGTAATCTGGTTGAAGGGCAGTCCCAGCTCGCGCTGGCTCAGGCGCTCCATCACCACGCGGTACGGCTCCTGCGTCGCCTGGAGGATCTCCTCGGCGAGCTTCGCGAGCCGCTCCAGGTCGGTCTGCCGCAGCTCACTGCCGAAGGCCTCGTAGGACTCGAAGCCCATCTCGCGCACCAGTTCCTCGGTGCGCAGCTCGCGCCGGCGCAGCGTCTGGTTGATTCGCTCCAGCGCGGGCGTGGCCGCGGCGTAGAGCGCTCGACGCTTCGTCGCGCTGCGCTCGTTGGCGAGCAGCCGCTCCAACTCGCGGTAGTGCACTTCGCGCCCGTCCACGCTGAGCGTCAGCGAGGACGTCAGGTTGGCCATCAGGTCGTTCAGCTCCGCGAGCGCGTGGGACACGTGCTCGCCAGCGAAGTGGCTGTGCAGCGCTGTCAGCGCGCGCAGCTCATGCGGATCCTTCGTGAGCTGGCGCAGGCGATCGATCTTCCGCAGGTTCTCCAGCGAGAACAGCGCCTCCTTGCCCGCGTACGTCCCGGCCACGTCCACGCGCCGCCCCTCGGTCCAGCTGACCCAGAGGAGGCGGGCCTGTTCTTCAATGAGTTTCTCGGATTCCAGAGACAGTGCCCGGACCTCCTGGGTCAGGCGCTGCTCCTCGCCGACGGGCTGGACCGGTGTCGCGGGAGGGGCCTTGGGACACGCGGTGAGGCAGAGCGCCAGGGCGAGGAGGGCGGGAATCCTTGGGTGCATGCGGGGCCCCATGTTACTTCCGCCGTGCCCATGCCCAACCCCACTCAATGGCGGGCTGCTCGGGGCCGCCAGGCCCTCTACTCCGCCCTGCGCCGCTTTTTCACTGGCCAGGGGTACTTGGAAGTGGACACCCCCTTGCTCGTGCCCGCACCTGGCATGGAGCCCCACATCACCGTCTTCGAGGCGCCGTTCGTGCCGGAGACGGACGTGGGCCGCGCCCGGACGCTCTACCTGCACAGCAGCCCCGAGTACGCGATGAAGCGCCTGCTCGCCGATGGGGACAGCGGGCCGCTGTTTCAGATCTGCAAGGTGTTCCGCAACGGAGAGGTGTCTCCGACGCACAACCCCGAGTTCACGCTCCTGGAGTTCTACCGGCCCCAGGCGGACTACCACGCCATCATGGCGGACCTGGAGGCGGCGCTCTCGGAGGCAGGGCGCGCGGCCACGCCGGGCGAGCCGGGGGCCGACCCGTCCTTCTTCGCGCGCACGCCCTACGAGCGGCTCACGGTGCGAGACGCGGTGCTGCGCGCCACGGGCGTGGACCTGCGCGAGCATCCGGATGGGCGCTCGCTGAAGCGGGCGGCCGAAGCGGTGGGCGTCCGCACGTGGGATGCCGAGTCTTTTGACGACGTGTTCTTCCACCTCTTCCTGCAGCGGGTGGAGCGGGGGCTTGGCCACGAGCGGCCCACGTTCCTCATCGAGTACCCCGCCTCGATGGCCGCGCTGTCGCGACTGAAGCCGGGCGAGCCCCAGGTGGCCGAGCGCGTGGAGCTGTACGCGAAGGGGCTGGAGCTGGCGAACGGGTTCTCCGAGCTGACGGACGCGGTGGAGCAGCGCGCGCGGCTGGTGGAGGAGCAGGAGCTGCGCCGGCGGTTGGGGCGCTCGGTGTATCCGTTGGATGAGCGGTTCCTGGAAGCGGTCGGACGCATGCCGCCCTCAGCGGGCATCGCGGTGGGGCTCGACCGAATCCTCATGCTGCTGCAGGGGGTCCAGCGCATCGAGGACGTCCTCTTGTTCCCCGCCCACGGGTTCGTGTGATTCGCGCTCTCCTCCAGACGGCTTTCGCTGGGACGTCCGCGGTGGGACTCACCGGCGTGTTCTCCGTGGTCGTCTCCGCGCACTCGCTGCGCGACGACCCCGCGTCCGCGGACGCGGCGCTTCATACCTGGGGCAAGGCGGTGCTCGCCTCGGCGGGCGTGCGCCACGAGGCCCACGGGCTGGAGCACATCCCGCGCGAGGGCAACGTCATCTTCGTGTGCAATCACCAGTCGCACTACGACGCGCCCCTCAACTTTGCCTACGTCCGCAAGCACACGCGCTACGTGGCCAAGGAGGAGCTGTTCCGCATCCCCGTGTTTGGGCCGGCCATGCGCATCGCGGGAAACATCCCGGTGCGGCGCACGGGAGGCGAGGAGGACCGCGCTCGGCTGGCTGACGCGGTGACGGCCGTGCGAGAGCGCGTCAGCGTGCTGTTTTTCGCGGAGGGCACGCGCAGTCCGGACGGGGAGTTGAAGCCGTTCAAGAAGGGCGCGGCGACGTTGGCCATCCAAGCCGGCGTGCCCGTGGTGCCCATGGCGGTGTCGGGGACGCGGCTCATCCTTCCCAAGGGGAGCAAAGCCGTGCGGTGGGGCCAGCGCGTGGCGCTGGTGGTGGGCGAGCCCATCTCCACCCAGGGGCTCACGATGGACAACCGCGACGCGCTCACCCGGCGCCTGGAGGGCGCGGTCGCACAGCTCTACGCCGAGGCGCGCGAGCGCTCGGGAGACGTCTCATGAAGAAGAACCCGCAGCAGAGCAGCTATCAGTTGCATCCCTGGCACGGCGTCACGCCGGGCAGCGAAGCCCCCGAGGTCGTCACCGCGTACATCGAGATCGTCCCGACGGACGCGGTGAAGTACGAGCTGGACAAGGAGTCCGGCATCCTCAAATTGGACCGGCCGCAGCGCTTCAGCAGCCAGTGCCCCTCGCTCTACGGTTTCATTCCGCAGACGTACTGCGACGAACTGGTGGCGAAGCGCTGTGCCGAGCGCACGGGCCTGAAGGACGTGCACGGCGACCGCGACCCCATCGACATCTGCGTGCTGACGGAGAAGGTCGTCTCCACCGGCAACCTGCTGGTGCGCGCGGTGCCCGTGGGCGGCTTCCGGATGGTCGACGGCAACGAGGCCGACGACAAGATCATCGCGGTGCTGGAGTCAGACCTGGTGTACGGCGAGCTGCAGCACATCGCGCAGCTCCCGCGCCCGCTGCTGGATCGCCTCAAGCACTACTTCCTCACCTACAAGCAGCTGCCGGGTGAGGGAAAGCGCAGCGTCGACATCGCGGAGGTCTATGACCGCCCCGAGGCGCTGGAGGTCATCAAGCGCAGCATGAAGGACTACGATCGCGTCTTCGGCAACCCGAAGCCCGCGCCCGTCACCCAGCGGCGCGCGAGTCCTCCGCCCGCTTCCGCTCGGCGCAAGAAGGGCGGCAAGTAGGCATCGCGCGTTTCCGCGCTCCCTCGGCTTGAGTCGGGGAGCGCGGAGGACGTGCGACTACGAGCGGCGGGCGCGGCGCGTCGTGGGCGCGGCCTGACGCTTGCCCCGAGCCGGAGTGGCCTTGCGCGCGGGGCGCTTGGGCGCGCTCACCTTCTTGGGCGGGCTGGCCTTCTTCGTCGCGCCGCGCACCTTGGCCACGGCCTTCTTCGCGACCTTCTTCACGCTCGCCACGGCCTTCTTCGCGGCGGCCTTCACGCGGGTGGCGCGGCTCGGGGGGCTCCCACGGCCTGCCTTCGCGGACAGCTTCTTGGGCGCGATGGCCTGATAGCTCTCGTCAATCCACGCCTTGAGCACGGACACGGGCGCCTGCGCGCCGGCGTCGAAGCGCGCCGTCACCCAGCCGCTCTTGCCCAGGCCGTAGTCCGTGGGCTGCGTGAAGGGCAGCATCAGCGCCGCGCCGCCGGACTCGGGCAGCTTGACGGACAGGCTCAGCTTCGCGCCGTCCACGCTCATGAAGAGGAACGTCTTGTCCTTCACCTTGATGGCGCGATGACCCCACGGAAAGTCCTCGTGGGCGCCGGCATGGCTCATCGCGTGTTCGCGCAGGGTGGCTTCGATCTTCTGAGTCTGGGTGTCTTTATCCGCGGGCATCGGGGCAACCTTGTTTGCCATGGAAGGCATGAATACTAGGAGGAGTGGGAGAGGCGGCCTAGCGCTGGAAATGTCATTTCACGGAATCTGATCGCCACTCGGCAAAAGGGTAGGCGCGGACCTGCCGTCAGCGGACTTCCAGCAAGCGGACGTGTTTGTAGATGCGGCGGTCCAGGGGCATGCGCGGGTCGACGAAGCCGAGGGCCTCGTCGAACTCGAAGCTGAACGACGGTACTGGCGGGCTGATGGAGATGACCAGTTCGAACTGCCAGAGGCTGATGATGCGGCTACGGCCATGGAGGGCTTCGGGGGGAGGCGGAGGCAGCATCCGCGCGGCGGCGCGCACATCCTTCACCGCCTCGCGGTCCACTTCGGGCGCGTGACTTGGGGAGACGAGCCGCACGTCGAGCAACTCGCCCTCCGCGTTCTGCTCCACGCGGATGACGGCGGACCGGATGTCTCGGAACCGCGCTTCCCACTGTGCGCGAAGCTCGCGATCCACGTCCAGGTTGGGATGCATGGGCTCGCCGGAGGCATGGCGTCCCGCTGCGGCGAGTGTCTTCCCGTCAACGGGAGCGCCCGTCGCACCGTAGGCCGCGGCGTGAGCCATCCACATCTGGCCAAAGGCCCGCGAGTTGTCTCGCTGCTCCGCGAGGAACCCCTTGAGGCCTTGTCGTGACACCGCGCGGTCCGCATCCCAGGCCTTCATCAAGGTCTTGCCCAGCGTTTGGAAGTACGGGTCCACGAGCCCGCGCTCCACCCGACCGCGCCCCATGCTCTCCGCGACCAGGTCCTCGACCACGCGCTGCGCGCCTGGAGGAGGGACGCCCGCATCCAGCTCCATCACGGGCCCCGAACCGCCCGTGCCGCGCTCCACGTTCTGACTCACGACGAGCAGCTGCGGGTCGGGGTGAGGCGCTTGCCTGGAGGGGACGCTCAGGTCCAGGCGCGGGGGATTCGCTCGGGGAATGTCGCTGTCCAGGCGCGGCGCGGCGCGGGGTGTGTCCTGGGCCATGGCGGGCGAGGTCGGTGGGGCAGGGCGCGGGGGCTCGTGCGCGGTCGGCCCGGCGCGTGGCACGGCTTGGGCGGGTGAGGTTGGTGTGCGGCGCGGCGCTGCGTGGGCCGTGGCGGGGGCGGGCGGTGTGGTGGCTCGCGGTGCGACGGGGGAGCGGATCTCCACCGCGAGCCATCCAGGGGCGACAGGGCCCGCGTGAGTCGTGGCCCACGAGGGCACGGACGGGGGGCGCCGCGCGAGCGCCCAGCCGAGCGCCACGTGCGCCCCGAGGCTCAGTCCAAGCGGCAGAAGCAGGCGTCGCATAGGCGCCGGCATCATTGCCGGTGCGGCAACCGAGGCCGTGTGTCACTCCCGCCGAACGCGGAATGGTGAAACATGCGGCCACCGCGCTTAGTCTCCTGGGCAACGGAAGGGAGCACCCCCAGGAATGGCGACATCGCTGCTCGCGACGGATGGCTACAAGTTCAGCATGGCGGAGGCTGGCTGGCCGCTTCGCCAGGAGACCTTCTATTACGCGCACCGCAAGGGCGGGCTCCAGGTCATGCCGCTGGACGTGGAGGCGTTCGTTCGGGACCTCCTTCCCTCGCCCGTGCCCGAAGACTACGAGTACCTCGCTCGCTACGACTACGAGATGGGCGTGGGCTTCAAGGCCGCCATCCTCCGGCGCGAGCGGCTCAAGGTCCGCGCCATTCCGCGCGGCGCGCTCTTCTATCCGCGCGAGCCCATCTTCACCCTGACAGGCCCTTCGGCCCTGGTGTCTTGGGTAGAGCCGTTGCTGTTGCAACTCAACTACCGCATTCAGGTGGCCACCCAGGCGCTGACGGATCGCGAGGGGCTCTCTCGCGCGCTGTCGGTCGTCACCTGCGAGGAGCAGAAGCGCATCGCGTTGGAGACGCTCGACGCGGTGGGCGTCAAGCCGGTTTCCATCACCGTGGACGCCGAGGGCTACTCCCGCCGGGTGCGTGCGCTGGTGAAGGAGCTGGTGGACGTGGTGGAGGACCCGGCGCGCATCTTCGAGGTGGGCCTGCGCGCGGCCACGTGCATGGAGCAGCATGAGCTGGCGCTCCGCGCGTGCAAGGACGCGGGGGTGCAGCGCACGAGCAACGTGGCGCTGGCCAGCAAGCTGGGGATGATTCCCGTGGGCACCATGGGCCACGAGCACGTGCAGCGGTATGGCTCGGACGAGGTGGCGTTCCGCGCCATCCGCGAGCGCCGGCCGCAGCGCTCCAGCTATCTGCTGGACACCTTCGACACGCTCACCTCGGGCGTGCCCGCGGCCTTCAAGCTCATCAGCGAGGACCCCGGCGCGGGGGACTCCATCCGCTTCGACTCGGGCAACAAGAAGCTCCAGTACCTCTACGCGGTGACGCGTGCGCGCGACCTGGGCATCCGTCCGGTCAACATCCTGGAAGACGGCCTGGACGCGCAGGCCACGCGCGAGTTCGAGGAGCTGCGGCGTCAGGTGGGCTGGGAGCCCTCGGCGCAGTTCTACGGCTACGGTGGCCACATCGTCGCGAAGGCCATGGGGTGCCCCTTCACGCGCGACCGCGTGGCGGCCATCTACAAGCTGTCGCGCACGGGCAGCACGCCGGTGATGAAGTTCGGCAATGAGCTGGCCGAGGGCAAGCAGAGCATCCCGGGCGCGCCCGTGCTGCTGCGTCGTCGAAGCGGCTCGGGGCCCATCGGGCTGGTGGCGCAGGAAGGGGAGGAGGTGCCGGAGGGCTACTTCCCGCTGATGGAGGCCGCGCCCGAGACGCCGTCGCTGGTGGGTTCGCAGAGCATCGCGCCCGAGGATGCTCGCGTGGGTTACTCCCCCGTGACGCAGGCGCTCGTGCAGGAACTCACGCGCCGCCACTTCCCCCACGGCCGCTGAAGGAGGACGACGCCATGGCCCTGCTTCCCATGCCCCGGTTTCACGAGGACGCGCGCGTCAGCCAGCTCTACCTGGAGCGCGCCGCCGAGGTCGCCGAGGAGGCTCGGCGTTACGCGGCCGAGCACCGCATCCGGCCCGCGCGCGAAGACACATTGCGCATCGCCGCGTTCGGTATCGACGCGCAGGTGGCGTTCTGCACCCCGGGCGCGAGCCTCTTCGTTCCCGGCGCCGTCGAGGACACGCAGCGGACGCTGCGGTGGTTGCATGGCCATTTGGATCGACTCACGGCGCTGGTGTTCTCGCTCGACACGCATCGCGCCTTCCAAATCTTCCATCCCGCGTGGTGGCGCGATGCCCGAGGGCTTCCGCCACCGCCGTTGACGGTCATCACCGCGGACGCGGTGCGCGCGGGTGTCTGGACCGCCACGCGTCACCCCGAGGAGAGCCTCGCGTACTGCGAGCGGCTGGAGGCCAGCGGCCGGTACGTCCTCACCATCTGGCCGTATCACGCGCTCTTGGGTGGGCAGAGCCACGGGCTCGTTCCCGCGATGTATGAGGCGAGCCTCTTCCATGCCCTCGTGCGCGACACGCCCACGCACTTCGAGCTGAAGGGCGAGCATCCGCTCACGGAGAACTACTCCGTGCTGGCGCCTGAGGTGACGGAGGTGCGCGGCCAGAAGGTCGGCGAGTTCAACACGCGCCTCTTCGAGCACTTGATGTCGTTCGATCGCGTCTACGTCTTCGGGCAGGCCAAGTCCCACTGCGTGCTCTCCACGCTGCGGGACCTGCAGCAGCACATCGAGCGCACGGCCCCCTCGAAGATGGGGCGCATCCACATCCTCGAGGACGCGATGAGTCCGGTGCCCGCGCCGCCGCTGGAGCCGCTGCCGCCCGCGCTCGACTTCCCGCGCGTGGCGGACGCGGCGGTGCGTGACTTCGCTCGGGCGGGCATGCGCGTGGTGCGCACCACGGATCCGCTGGACGTCTGAGTCGCGCGCTGGAAAGCACGGTGCGCGTGACCTCGACTGCTCCAAGGCACGCGTGCCGCGAGTCTGCGAGTGACTCAGGCCGAGGCCGCGGGCATGTGACGTGGACTGCTTCTCGGCACTTGCCCGTCTCGTGCTGGGCTCAGTGCCCGAGTCGTGTCGCGGCCCAGCGCGCGGCTGCCTCGCGCAGGATGCTCGCGGGGGGGGCCGTCGTCGTGGGCGCGGCGGACAGGTCCACGACCTGGTGGAACAGGGACGGGTTGAGTCCGTCCTCGCGTCGCACGGAGCCCGCGAAGAGCACCACCTGCGTGCCGTGCTCGCGCGCGAGCTGCGCCAGGGCTCCAGGGCCCTTGCCCAAGGAGGTCTGCCGATCGAACTGCCCTTCGCCCGTCAGCACCACGTCCGCGAGCAGCACGCGTCGCTCCAGGCCCAACGCTCGCGCGACCAGCTCATAGCCGGACACCAGCCGCCCTCCCGCCAGCGCTGCCAGCCCGTAGCCCAGGCCACCCGCCGCGCCCGCGCCCGCGCGCTGCGCAGGGCCTTCCCCGACGACCGCGGCGAGCCTCGCGAGCCCTGCCTCCAGCTCCTCCACGGCCGCCGCGTCCGCGCCCTTCTGCGGCCCGAACAGCCGCGCGGCACCATCGGGCCCCAGAAGCGGTGAACTCACGTCCGTGGCCACGAGCAGCTCCACTCGCCCGAGCGCCGGATGTCGCCCCGAGGCATCCACCCTCGACAGGTCCACCAGCGACGCTCCGCCGGGTCTCAGCGTTCGCCCCGCTGCGTCCAGGAAGCGATAGCCCAGCGCCTCCAACGCGCCCTTGCCGCCATCGGTGGTCGCGCTGCCGCCCAGTCCGACGATGAGCCGATCGCAGCCCGAGTCCAGCGCGGTGCGCATCAGCTCGCCCGTCCCATGGGTGCAGGCATTGCGCGCGTCACGCCCGGACGTGGGCACGAGGGACAGTCCCGAGGCCGCGGCCATCTCCACCACCGCCGTGCGCCCGTCATCCAGCAGCGCCCAGCTCGCCTCGACGGGCGTGCCCAGCGGGCCACGCACCACCACGCGGCGGCGCTCGCCTCGCGTGCCCTCCAGCAGCGCGTCCACCGTGCCGGGCCCGCCGTCCGCCAGCGGCGCGATGTCCAACACCACCTCGGGAGAGACGGAGCGCACGCCCTCGGCCATTGCGTTCGCGGCCTGCGCGGCGCGGAGGGTGCCTTTGAATTCCTGCGGGGCGACGAGCCAGCGGGGACGAATCACGGTCAGGGCGCCTGGGTCTGGGTTCGCGAATACCACTCGAGAATGGGACGCGGTCCGGTGAGCGCGGGCTCCATGCGTCGGGACACCCGCTCCAGCCGCTCCAGCATCGCGGCCACGGCCTCCGCGGGCTGCCGCGCGGGGCCCCGGATGCGCTCACAGAAGAACGTGCGACAGCCGAAGGGACGGTCCGCGTACACCGTGCAGCGAAGGCCCGCCGCATCCAGGAAGGGACAGCCACCATCGGCGCGGGGAGGCGGAAGCTCGCGGCCCGTCGTCAGCAGCTTCCACTCGGGCGCCCACAGCCAGGGTTGCCGCTGGGTGCGTGAGAGCTGACAGCACTCGCCGCTGGCCGGACACGAGAACGGGGCATAGGCCGCATCCGCCTGCCGGTACACGGCGCGGACCTCGCGCAGCGCGCGGTCCCACGCCCGTGACCCGCCGGGGGGCGGCTCGCCATCATCCTCGTCCCAGTCTTGCTTCCACATCGCTGGCCCGGTCTCTCACGTCGGGTCCCCGGAGGTCGACTCCATGGGTCGGCCCTGACTTCATAGCACGCGCAGGACGAAACACTTCAGGTAGCGCGTCTCACGCAGGTTGAGGAGGACGGGGTGGTCACGGCCCGCGCCGCGTCGCTCGATGATCTGCACGCGGCGGCGCGCGTCCGCGGCGGCGGAGGCGAGCATGTCTTCGAAGCCCTGCTCATCCACGTGGTACGTGCAGCTCGCGGAGATGAGGATGCCACCGGGCTTGAGGAGCTGGAGCGCGCGGAGGTTGATCTCCTTGTAGCCGCGCACCGCCGCCGCGATGGCGTCCTTGTTCTTCGCGAACGAGGGCGGATCCAACACGATGGTGTCGAAGCGCCGGCCCTCGTCCACCGCGTCGCGCAGGAAGTCGAACGCGTTGGCGGTCACCACATCCAGGTTGGAGAGCTTGTTGGCGGCGGCGTTGTCGCGCAGCTGCGCGCCGGCCGCCTCGGAGATCTCCACGGCGGTGACGTGGCGCGCGCGCGTGGCGAGCTGCAACGCGAACCCACCCACGTAGCTGAAGCAGTCCAGCGCATCGCCCGAGGCGTACTGCGCGGCCAGCACGTGGTTCTCGCGCTGGTCCAGGAAGGCGCCCGTCTTCTGGCCCTCCAGCAGGTCCGCGCGCATGCGCACGAGCCCCTCGTCGAACGAGACGGGCCCGGGAGGCAGGGCGCCGCGCAACAGGCCCTTCTCCTGGGGCAGCCCCTCCAGCACGCGCACGCCCACGTCCGAGCGGTTCACGATGCCGCGCGGGTGCAACAGCTCCTCGAGCAGGTCCGCGATGAGCTCCTTGCGCTGCTCCATGGCGGGCACGAGGAACTGCACGCTGAGGTAGTCGCCGTAGCGGTCCACCACGAGCCCCGGCAGGCCATCGGCCTCTCCGTGCACGAGCCGATAGGTCTTCTCGCCGGGGAGGGCCTGCTGGCGCAGCGCGTTCGCGGACTGGAGGCGCTGGCGGAAGAAGTCCGCGTCCACGGCCACGTCGTCGTAGCTGAGCCAGCGGAGGGAAATCTTGGAGTGCTTCGAGTAGAGCGCCTTGCCGATGAACCAGCCGCGCCCATCGATGACGCGCACGACCTCGCCGCCCGCGAGGGCCGGGTCGCCATTGAGGTCCGCGCGGTAGATCCACGGGTGGCCGGCCTGCCAGCGATCGACACCCCGGCGCACGAGGGAGACCTGGGGCGTGCCATCGGGGCCCAGGTCCGGGGTGGTGCGGTCGGGGGCCAGCTTCTCGGGGCGGGGATGCGGACGGCCCCGGCCGGAGGCGGAAGGCGGGCCTGAGCGGCGGTGGGGAGGGGGCTTCGTCACGACACTCCGGGGGGCGAGAGGGGGGAAGGGGAGGGCATGCGGTGGAACACCTCGCGCGGCGTATACTCGCAACCCGCGTGAGATACGAGTTGCTCCTGCAGACGATGACGCCCGGGACCGCCTATGACGCGGCGCGGGTGGATGCGCTCCTCGCCGAGCGCTCCGTGGTCCTCCGTCCCGACGGCCAGCGGGTGTGGCGCTTGCCCGACGGCGACGTGGAGGTGGGCGTGTTGCGCGAGGCCGGTCAGGTGGTCGCGACCGAGCTGCGCGTCCCGCTGTCCGAGCGCAGCGAGTTGATGCGCGCGACCGTGGTGGAGGCCGCCGCGCTGGCCGCCGCTGCGGGCGCCCGCTTGTTCGACCCCCAGCTCGGCCGAGCCCTGGAGGCGCAGGACGCGGGCCCGGTGGTGGAGCAGTACACGCGCACGGCGCGCTACGCGGGCGAGGTGGCGGGGCTGCCCGAGGCCATCGGTGCCTCCTACGCGATGCCCGAGCCGCAGGGCTTCTCGCCCGGCACGCGCTTCCTGCTGTTCGCCATGGGCGCCTTCGTCGTCCTGTACTTCGTCGTGGGCGCGCTCATCGACCGGCTCAACGGCCGGTAGTCCGCGCGTCCACCCGGCGTCCAAGTCGAGCGAGCGCGGTCCCACTCCGAGCGCGAGAGGACGTGCCGAGGCACGCATGGCGCGAGCACCTCCGCCGCCCTGGCATTAGGGTGGAGGTGTGACCCGGTTTCTCATCGCCGCCTTCATCCTCGTCCCTGTTCTGGAGCTGTACCTGCTCGTCGTCATCGGGCGGCAGATCGGGCTCGTGCCGATGCTGCTCCTGCTCGTGTCCTCGGCGCTGGTGGGTGGCGTCGTCGCGCGGTGGAAGGCCCGACAGGTCTTCGATGGCTGGCGCGAGGCGGTCTCTCGTGGACGGATGCCGGAGGAAGGGCTGCTGAGCGGCGCGCTGGTGTTGCTGGGCGGCGCCTTGCTCATCGCTCCTGGAATCCTCACCGACATCGCGGGCGCGCTGCTCATGCTGCCGCCTGTGCGCCGCCTCGTGTCGAAGCGCGCGCGTCGCTCGCTGGAGCGTCACATCCGCGATGGCTCGCTCCGCGTGACGCAAGTTCGCGTGGGCATGCCCACGGACTTCGAAGGCGACGCGCCCACGCCTTTTCCGGGGGAGCGCCCCATGTCCTTCCCTCGGAGTGAGTCAGGGCGTCGCGGCACCTCGGGAGAGGTCGACGCCGAGTTCACCACGGACGCCGAGCCCCGGGGTTGACCGCTGGGCGCGGTCCCTCTGGAGCACGAGGCCACGGCGCGCCGGACGGAGTCACGCGAGGCGGGGTGGTGGCGGGGCGTCGGTCCTCGTTCGACGGGAGGGGCACGGCGGGTGGCGGAATCGCGGCCCGTGCCTCGGATGCATGGCGCCCGTTGGGGAACTCGCTCAGGTAGCGCCGGTACTCGTCCTCGGCGGAGGTCGAGTGTTGCCGCACCTTGAAGCAGCGCGCGCGCAGGTAGCGTGCCTGTTCGCGATGCTCCTCTCGAGGGCTGTGCTCGGCGATCTCCTGGAGTCCCACGAGGAAGCCCTCGCAGGTCCGGGTGATGGCGTGCACGCGCGCGTATCCGAGGAACCGCTCATCCGCGTCCGAGGCCATCAGTCCGCCAGGAATCAGGCCACCCAAGCCTCGCGACACTGGCGTGACCCGCGTCACAGGAGGTGGCTCCGAGGGCGCTGGGACCAGCGTGTTCAAGGCCACTGCGTTGCCAGCTCCAGGCGAAGCGGTGGAGGCCGCGGGATAAGGCTCGAACTCCTCCGTGGCCTCCGGAGCCTGGGGCGCTGAGTTCACCGCTGGGGACGGCTCCACCGGCGGGACCGGGACTGCCTGCGGAAGCGCCTGGGCCACGGGCGCTGAAGCAGGCTGCGGCTTCTCAAGCGCAGGCTTCGTCACGAGCGCATGCGGCGGAGGGAGTCCGGCCAGCTCGCGGAAGGCCAACTGGTCCTCGGCGGACAGCGCGCGACCTCGGGGTGACTGGCCATTCGCGCGGACATCGAAGCGCTCGCCCGCGCCGAGGAAGCGCGGCGGCTGGCCTTCCACCTCCACCCGCACGCGTCCCTCCAGCACCGCCACCGAGACGCCAGCGCGCGAGTGCTCGACAGAGAACACCGTGCCCACCACGTGCACGCGCAGGCCCGCCGACTCGACCGTGAAGCCACTTCGCGGCGCATGCGAGGCCTGCACCGCCAGCCGTCCCTCGCGCACCACGAGGTGCACGGCGTGGGGTTCGGCCTGGGCGAGCACGACGTCGCTTCCGCCAGACACGCGCACGCGGCTCGCGTCGGGCAGGCGCAGCAGCGCGGAGGACTTCCCAGGGGTGCGCACCGCCATGCCCGAGCGCAGGCGCATGCCCGGCGCCAGCGCGTGCTCCGTCGTGGGCGCTTGCCCCGGCTCATTCACCTCGCGCAGCAGCGCACCCGTGGCGCTCTCGGTCTCTGTCATCGCGACGGCGGTGGCGGGAATTGGATCCGGCACGCTCGGAGGCGGAGGCGGAGGACTGAGGGGCCGTTGCGAGGGCAGGGGCTCCGCTACGCGCACGGGCTTGGCGATGGGCGCCCCCGACGGCGCGCGATGCGGAAGCCACCACAGCACCAGCGCGAGCAGACACGCGGCGCCCAGTGCCCAGGGAAGGCTCTGACTGTGCCAGCCAAACGAGGGTCGCGCGAGGCGCTTCGCCGCTTCCTCGCGCAGCGTCGTGTCCACGTGGGCCCACCGCACGGGCGGCATGGCCTCGCGAGCCTGCGTGAGCGCGGCGCGGGCCTCGTGGACCTGGGCGAGCGCCTGGGTGCAGTCGGCGCACTGCGCCACGTGCGCCTGCACCCGCGCGCGCTCGTCCGGAGGCAGCTCATCCGCGGCGAGCGCCCACAGCGCCTGCGTCTCATGGCGTCCCATGCGAGCCTCCGACGCGGCGGTTGTCGAGCTGGTGCTGCATGGCCTGGGTGAACTCCTGTCGGGCGTGGTGCAGGCGGCTGCGCACGGTGTTGACCGAGCTTCCCACGGCCAGGGCAATCTCATCCGGGCTCATGCCGCACAGCTCGTGGTAGACGAAGACGATGCGCTTCTTGGGCTTGAGGCGCTCCAGCGCGGCCTCCACCAATCGCTGGGCCTGATGGCGCTCCGCGGCGCGCTCGGGGCTCTCGCCGGGGGAGATGGACTCGGGAGGCTCGGCGAACGGGTCCTCGGGACGTCGCCGTTTCCAGCGCAGGTGGCTGAGCGCCACGTTGGCGCATACCCGATAGAAGAACGTCCGGAAGCGCGCCTCACCTCGGAAGCCCTTCACCGCCGTGAGCAGCCGCAGGTAGGCCTCCTGCAGCAGGTCCTCCACATCCACGCGATTGCCCACCAGGTGGCGCAGGGTGCGCGCCGCGTCCACCCGGGTGTGGGCGTAGAGCAGCTCGAACGCGGACGAGTCCCCCTCTTGAAGGCGGCGCACCCAGAGCTGGAGCTGGGCCTCGTCCGCGCTGGGCGGCGAGGTGGGGTCGTTTGGACCAGGGCGTGCCTCGGGCGCGCGGGTCGACAGCCGGGCGCGGGCTCCACGCAAGAACACCGGGGTTCCCCCCTCGGGGACGCGCCAGGTTGTGCTCCCGCTCAGAAGCACCCCGCCGTCCGTGTGAATGGTCCAGGTGGGCACACTACCTCCGAGTCCCTGGGTCTCCGGAGCGTGGAAAAGAGATCAAAAATAATTTTGATCAATTCAGGGACATCCCGCGTCGAAGTAGGGCGAAACCGGAGAACCTGCCCGGTGGCCGGACCGGACCCCTTCTTGCTCCCGGAGTCCCCCTTGATGCGGAACCCTTCCGCGCGCGGACCGTGGCTTGTGCCACTGCTCGCGCTGCTCTTTGCCCTTCCTGGCTGCATCGTCGATACCCGAGGCACCGACGATGAGTGGTGCCCGGACGACGGCTCGTCTTCCTCCACGTGCTTCGACTCTTCGGACTGTCGCGCCGGGCAGTACTGTCGCGCCGGCACGTGTCGCGAAATTCCGCCCAATGGGCAGACGTGCACGTTCTCCAAGGATTGTGGCTCGGGCAAGACGTGCATCAACGGCTACTGCAACCAGCCCTGCACCCGCAGCTCGGACTGCGGCGCCAACAGCTACTGCAAGGACAACTATTGCGAGTCGCTCCCCGTCATCTATGACGCGGGCACGCCCTCGCGCCCCGACGCGGGCACCAAGCCCGATGCCGGCACCAAGCCGGATGCGGGCACGTCGACGGACGCTGGCACTCCTCCCACGGATGCGGGCACTCCCACGTGTCGCCTGAACACGGATTGTGGCGCGGGCAACTACTGCATCAACAACCAGTGCTTCCAGGGCTGTGAGAAGGATTCGCAGTGCGCCGCCGCGGACATGTGTGTCTATGGCGTGTGCCGCCCGCGCCCGCCGGATCCGAACGCGTGCACGACCGGAGCGCAGTGCCCCGGAGGCAAGGACTGCGTCAACGGCCAGTGCCGCGCGCCGTGCGCCTCCACCACCGAGTGCCCGTCCGACTCGAAGTGCGAAATCGGATACTGCATGCCCATCCCGGCCAGCGGCACCTGCAAGGCCAACTGCGAGTGCCCCGCCGGCAATGTCTGCACCAACGGCATCTGCAAGTCGCCGACGCCTCAGCCCGAGGAGGGCACGAAGTGCGCGGCCAACTGCGATTGCCCCTCGGGGGCGGTGTGCACCAACGGCTACTGCCGCATGCCCCCGGCGCCGGATGCGGGCACGGGCGGAGGCACCAGCTGCGAGGCCAACTGCGATTGTCCGTCGGGACAGGTGTGCGCCAAGGGCTATTGCAAGCCCGCGTCGCAGCCCGTGCCGGATGCGGGCACCGGCACCGTGTGCCGCGTGAACTGCGAGTGCCCCGCTGGCAACGTCTGCTCCAACGGCTTCTGCGCCCCGGTCAACCAGGGCAGCGGCAAGGCGTGCGTGGCCAACTGCGAGTGCCCGGCGGGCGAGCACTGCCAGGACAAGGTCTGCTGGCTGTAGTGCTTCAGCGCGAGGGGGCCACCATGCGCCAGCAGCGGTGGATCTCCTTGCGCTGGAAGTCCTCGGGGATGGAGCCGGGCGTGAGTTCCTCCACGTGCTGCATGTCGCGCGTGGCGGACTCCTTCAGCTCGAAGCCGAGGTAGTTGGTGGAGAAGTAGAGGACACCTCCGGGAGCCAGCACGGCCCGGAGGTGTTCCAGCATCCGCACGTGGTCGCGCTGCACGTCGAACGAGCCCGCCATCCGCTTGGACGTGGAGAACGACGGCGGATCGCACACCACCAAATCGAACTGCTCCGAGCCCTCGCGCGCCTGGGCCTCCAGCCACGCCTTCGCGTCGGCGCGGATGAGCACGTGTCGCGCGTCCGCCAGCTTGTTGAGCGCGAGGTTCTCCTCCGCCCAGTCGAGGTACGTGTTGGACAGGTCCACCGTCACCGTGCTCCGCGCGCCACCCGCCGCGGCGTAGACAGTGAAGGCGCCCGTGTACGCGAACAGGTTCAGGACGCGCAGCCCCCGTGCCTCCGAGCGCACCCGCGCGCGCGTGTTGCGGTGGTCCATGAAGAGGCCGGTGTCCAGGTAGTCGCCCAGGTTCACCCAGAACTTCAGGCCCTGCTCCTCCACCGTGAAGCGCTCGCTGCCCTGGCCCACCCGGCCGTACTGCGAGCGGCCCCACGGCTGCGGCGTATGCGTCTTCACGCGGATCCGCTCGGCCGGAATGGCGAGCACCGCGGTGACGGCGGCGAGCACCTCCTCGCGCTGCGTCTCGGTGGTGCCGTCGCGCAGGGCCCGGCGGCGCGGGTACTCCACGACGTGCGCGTGGTCACCGTAGAGGTCCACCGCGTAGGGGTACTCGGGGACGTCGCGGTCGTAGACGCGGAAGGCGGTGAGGCCCTGGGCCTGGGCCCACTTGCGCAGCCGCTTGGCGTTCTTGCGCAGGCGGTTCTCGAACATCCCTCCCGATGAGGTTCCGGGGGTGGGCTCGCGGGGGTCGGTGGGCTGCGTCATGTCCTCGTGTCCTTCCTGTCCGGCCCCTCATTCCCGACTCGAAGACATCCGGCAAGCGCCGTGATGCTCCGCGCGCGACTTCCCATGGACGCCCAGGGGGCGAGCGAGGGAGAAATGTGGCCCATGAGCGTGCGCGTCGAGAAGCAGGGCCCCGTCACCACGGTCATCCTGGAGCGACCCGAGGTCCGCAACGCGGTGGACCGCGACACCGCGCACGCGCTGGCGGAGGCCTTCCGCGCGTTCGACGCGGACCCCGACGCGCGCGTGGGCGTGCTGCACGGCGAGGCGGGGACGTTCTGCGCGGGCGCGGACCTCAAGGCCGTGGCCGAGGGACGCCTGCTCCGCCTGGAGCCCGAGGGCGATGGCCCCATGGGTCCCTCGCGCATGCTCCTGGGCAAGCCCGTGGTGGCGTCCATCGCGGGGCACGCTGTCGCGGGGGGCCTGGAGCTGGCGCTCTGGTGCGACCTGCGCGTGGCGGAGGAGGACGCGGTGTTGGGCGTCTTCTGTCGGCGCTGGGGCGTGCCCCTCATCGACGGCGGCACGGTGCGGCTGCCCCGGCTCATCGGGCTGTCGCGTGCGCTGGACCTCATCCTCACGGGCCGGCCGGTGTCCGCCCAGGAGGCGCTCGGCATGGGCCTGGTCAACCGCGTGGTGCCGAAGGGGCAGGGGCGCGAGGCCGCCGAGGCTCTGGCGCAGCAGCTCGCGGGCTTCCCTCAGGCGTGCATGAACGCGGACCGCCGCTCGGCCTACACCCAGGCGGACCTGTCCCTGGAGGACGCGCTGCGGCACGAGTTCCAGGAGGGAGTGAAGGTCCTGGAGTCCGAGTCGCTGGCGGGCGCGACGCGCTTCGCCCGAGGGGCAGGGCGGCACGGCCGCTTCGAGTAGACACCCCTCGGGCGCGAGCGATGCGCGCGGACGACGAGTGTGTTAGTTCGCGACCCATGCGCTTCGACACGCTCGCGATTCATGCCGGCCAGGAGCCGGACCCCACCACTGGCGCCATCATGACGCCGGTCTACCTGACCTCCACCTACGTCCAGGACGGCCCCGGGGAGCACAAGGGCTACGAGTACAGCCGGACGCAGAACCCCACGCGCAAGGCGCTGCAGGACTGCCTGGCCGCGCTGGAGGGGGCGAAGTACGGCGCCGCGTTCGCCTCGGGGCTCGCGGGCACCGACATGATGATGCACATGCTGGAGGCGGGTGACCACGTCATCGTCTCCGACGATGTGTACGGCGGCACGTTCCGCATCTTCGACAAGGTCTTCAAGCGCTCGGGCCTGCAGTTCTCCTTCGTGGACCTGTCCAAGCCGGAGAACTTCGAGGCGGCCATCACCCCGAAGACGAAGATGGTCTGGGTGGAGTCGCCGACGAACCCGATGCTCAAGCTCATCGACCTGGGCCGCATCGCGGAGGTGGCGAAGAAGCGGGGCATCCTCGCCGTCGCGGACAACACGTTCATGACGCCCTACTTCCAGCGCCCGCTGGACCTGGGCTTCGACGTGGTCGTGCACTCGACCACCAAGTACCTCAACGGCCACAGCGACGTGGTGGGCGGCTTCGTCTGCACCAACCGCGATGACATCGCCGAGCGGATGTACTTCCTGCAGAACGCGGTGGGCGGCGTGTCCGGCGCGTTCGACAGCTTCCTCGTGCTGCGCGGCGTGAAGACGCTGCACGTGCGCATGGATCGCCACGCGCAGAACGCGATGAAGATTTCGCAGTTCCTCACCACGCACCCGAAGGTGAAGAAGGTCACCTACCCGGGCCTGGAGACGCACCCGCAGCACGCGCTCGCGCGCCAGCAGATGAAGGGCTTCGGCGGCATGCTGACGTTCGACATCCACGGCGGGCTGGAGGCCGCGCGCACCTTCCTGAAGACGGTGAAGGTGTTCGCGTGCGCCGAGTCGCTCGGTGGCGTGGAGTCGCTCATCGAGCACCCGGCCATCATGACGCACGCCTCGGTGCCCCGGGAGACGCGCGAGAAGCTGGGCATCGCGGATGGCTTCATCCGCCTGTCCGTCGGCATCGAGGACGCGCAGGACCTCATCGACGACCTGTCCCAGGCGCTCGCCGCGGTGAAGTAGTCCATGCGCTACTTCGAGGACTTCGAGGTCGGCGAGGTGAGCGAGTGCGGACCGCACGTCGTGACGCGCGAGGAGATCCTCGCGTTCGCGAAGCAGTTCGATCCGCAGCCGTTCCACGTGGATGACGAGGCGGCGCGCCAGAGCATCTTCGGTGGCATCATCGCCAGCGGCTGGCACACCGCCGCCATCTGCCACCGCCTGGTGGTGGAGGGGCTGTTGGGCAAGGCCGCCAGCATGGGCTCGCCGGGCGTGGACGAGCTGCGCTGGCTCAAGCCCGTGCGCCCGGGCGATGCGCTGTCGGTGCGCGTGGAGCTGCTCGAGGCGATTCCCTCGCGCAGCAAGCCGGACCGCGGCTCGTTCAAGTTCCGCTTCACGGTGAGCAACCAGAAGGGCGAGGTGGTGATGACGGAGATCGCCAACGCCCTGTTCGCGCGCCGCCCACCGGCCTGAAACACCGCGGGCCTCCAACTCCCAAGATGGGGAGCTTGGAGGCCCGGGGAACCGCTGGCGCAGCGAGCGTGACTACGCCGCCGTGCGGTGCAGGAAGTCGATGAGGTCGATCTTCGTCACGATGGCGATGGCCTTCTCGCCCTGCTTCACCACGGCCACGTTGTCCTTGGCGAAAATCTCGCGCAGGCGGGTGATGCTCGTCTCGGGGGCCACGGCGCCCTGGAGCGGCGCGACGATGGGCTCGATGGAGTCGGTGAACTTCACCTTGCCGGCCACCAGCGCGTTGAGCAGGTCCACCTCGTGCACCATGCCGGACACGCGACCGTCGTCCGACACCACGGGCATCTGGCTGATGCCGTGGCCGCGCATGGTCTCCACCACGTGGTCCACGCGCTCACCGCGGCGCGCCGTCTTCAGCTCGCGCGGCTTGTCCCCGATGATGTCGCGCACCGTGCCCGCGCCCTTCTCCTCGGCGAAGCCGTTGTCGCGCATCCACTCGTCCGAGTGGAACTTGCTGATGTAGCTGCTGCCCGCGTCCGGGAGGATGACGACGATGGTCTTCCCCTTGCCGACTTCCTTGGCCAGCTGCACCGCCACGTGCACCGCGGCGCCGGAGGAGCCACCCGCGAAGATGCCCTCCTCGCGCGCGAGCCGCCGGGCGGCGATGAAGCACTGGCGGTCATCCACCTGCCGCACGTCGTCCACGACCTTGAAGTCCATGGCGCCGCACAGCATGTCCTCGCCAATGCCCTCGACCTTGTAGACGTGCGGCTCGGTGAGCTTGCCCGTCTTGAAGTAGCCCTCGTAGACGGAGCCCTCGGGGTCCACGCCCACGTTCTTCAGGCCGGGGATCTTCTCCTTGAGGAACTTGCCCGCGCCGCTCATCGTGCCGCCGGTGCCCAGGCCCGACACGAAGTAGTCGAACTTGCCCTCGGTCTGCTCGTAAATCTCGCGGCCCGTCGTGTGGTAGTGGGCCTCGATGTTGTCCGGGTTGTGGTACTGGTTCAGCATGAACGCGCCCGGCGTCTCGCGGTGCAGCCGCTTGGCCGTCTCGTAGTAGCTGCGCGGATCCTCGGCCGGCACGTTCGTCGGCGTCACCACCACCTGCGCGCCGAGCGCCTTCAGGCGGTTGATCTTCTCCAGGGACATCTTGTCCGGCATGGTGAAGATGCACTTGTAGCCCTTGACCGCCGCGGCCAGCGCCACGCCCATGCCGGTGTTGCCGGACGTGTTCTCCACGATGGTGCCACCCGGCTTGAGCTTCCCCTCTTTCTCGGCCTTCTCGATGATGTAGAGCGCCATGCGGTCCTTGATGGACGCGCCCGGGTTCATGAACTCGCACTTGACGAGCACGGTCGCGTCGTTGGGTCCGACGAGCTTGTTGAGCTTGACCAGCGGCGTGTGGCCAATGGCGGAGAGAATGGTGTCGTGGATGTCCATCAGGGCTTCCGAAAAAGGGGGTTCGCGAGGGCTTATATGCTCCGGGCCTTCCAGGGGAAACATGCCCGTGGGGCTTGCCCTTCCTGACGCGTCCGGCCGCGCACGTCCGAGGGCGAGGGGAGGGCCTGTCCGCCCGGCCCTCGCCGGATGGCCCGTCGCGTAGGAGACAGCCGGCCAGGCCCATGGGGGCCGCGGAAACGGGGACTTTGACCCGGATCGCCCTGGCTCCCATACTCGGCGCCAACCTGCATTTCCTCCGTTTGGAGAACCTTCCCGTGATGGACATCGAGGCCGCCCTGCGCGACCAGGTGGGATTGGCCATGGGCCGTCCCGTGCCGCACGCCCCCGTCAAGAAGCTCAAGGGCGATGCGAGCAACCGCTCCTACTACCGCGTCGGACAGCCCCCGGAGAGCTGGGTGGTGATGGTGATGCCACTCGACGCGACGAAGAAGAGCGAGGAGGCCACCAAGGGTGAGCCGCCCAAGGAGCTGCCCTTCGTCAACGTGCACCGCTACTTGAAGGCGCTGGGCGTGCGCGTGCCGGAGATTGTCCGCTACGACGAGCCCGCCGGGATGATGGTGCTGGAGGACCTGAGCGACATCACCTTCGAGTCCGCGCTGGAGGGCGGCAAGCACCAGGAGGCGCTCTACACCCGCGCGGTGGACCTGCTGGCGCACCTGCGCTTCCAGGCCGAGCAGAAGCCCGACGCGGACTGCCTCGCCTTCACGCGCTCCTTCGACGAGGACCTGTACGACTGGGAGCTGCACCACTTCCGCGAGTGGGGCCTGGAGGCCTGGAGCGGCAAGAAGCCCACGGACGCGGAGCGCGCGCAGCTCGATGCGACGTTCCGGGACATCGCGCGGCAGCTCGCGGCGGCGCCCAAGGGCTTCACGCATCGCGACTACCAGAGCCGCAACATCATGGTGAAGGAGCGCGAGCTGGTCGTCATCGACTTCCAGGACGCGCTCCAGGGCCCGCGCCAGTACGACCTCGTGGCGCTGTTGCGCGACAGCTACGTGGAGCTGGACCGCGACTTCGTGGACGCGATGTTGGACCGCTACATCGCCACGTTCAGCGCGCTGAGCGGCGAGCGCATCGACGCGACATCGTTCAAGGCGTTCTTCGACCTGCTCACCATCCAGCGCAAGCTGAAGGACGCGGGCCGCTTCGAGTTCATTAACCGCGTGAAGGGCAACCCAGGCTTCCTGGTGTCCATCCCCGCGAGCCTGCGCTACGTGCGCGCCGCCTTCGCGCGGCGGCCCGAGTTGGCGGGACTCCAGGCGCTGATCGCGAAGTACGTTCCCGAACTGGCGCCCTGAGCGCACGCGTCCCCAGGGAGACTCGATGAAGGCGATGGTCCTCTGCGCGGGCCTGGGCACGCGCCTGCGCCCGCTCACTGAGCGTTGGCCCAAGCCGGCGCTGCCCTTCCTGGGGCAGCCGCTGTTGCGCTACCACCTGTCGGTGCTGAAGGCCGCGGGCGTGACGGCGGTGGGCATCAACACGCACCACCTGCCGGACACCATGGCGGCGGTGGCGCGTGCCGAGTGCGAGCGCGCGGGCCTTCCGCTGCACGTCGTCCACGAGCCCGTCATCCAGGGGACGGGCGGTGGCATTCGAGGCCTGCGGGACTTCCTCCGCGACGATGACTTCCTCGTCTTCAACGGGGACATCCTCTTCCCGGTGGACCTGCGGCCGGTGGTGGCCGCGCATCGCGCGTCGGGCGCGGTGGCGACCATGGTGCTCTTGCCCATGCCGGAAGGAGAGTCCTACGCGGCGGTGGAGCTGGACTCAGGAGGGCAGGTGCGCCGCATCGCGGGCTTCGGCCCTGGTGGCGAGGGCCTGTCTCCCTGGCACTTCACCGGCGTGCACGTGATGTCGCCGCGCGTCTTCGACTTCATGTCGGCTGCCGGTGCCGAGGACATCAACCGCGATGTGTACGTGCGGGTGATGCAGGCCGGGCTGCCCGTGCGAGGGGCCCAGGTGGAGGCGTACTGGTCCGACCTGGGCACGCCCTCGCGCTATCTGGCCACGGTGCGCGATGCGCTCTCGGGGCGTGTGCCGCTGGGCTCGCTGGGCGCGGACTCGCCGCTCGCGGGACTGAGGCCCACGGCGGGACAGGTCTGGGTGCATCCCGAGGCGCGTGTGGCCTCGTCCGCTGAACTCCAGGGCCCGGCCTTTATCGGCGCACGCGCGGTGGTGGATGCGGGCGCGCAGGTGGGCGCTTGCGTGGCGGTGGGCGAGGGCGCGCGAGTGGGGCAGGGCGCTCGGCTCACGCGGTGCGCGGTGTTCGAGGATACTGAGGTGGCTTCCGCGGAGGCGCTGACCGAGGTGCTTGCCTGGGGACCGCACCGCGTGCCCGCGCCATTGTCGGGCCCCTAGCCGTCGTCAGTGCTTCTTCTGCGGCTTCGGTGGCGACACGACCTGGGCATCGATGCCCGTGCCATCTGGCTTCCATCGCACGTCCACCGCCACGCCCGCGCCGAATGACACGCGCACGCGGTCGTTGGGGCTTGCCCAGGTCAGCGACACTTCCGCGGACTCACTGGGGTCGCCTGGGCGCTCGATGAGGCTGTTCTGGCCGAACATGATGAGGTTGCCGTAGGTTCCCCACGTGAGCACAGGGGTGCGCTTGGGGTGAGACGCCTCCAGCCGGACGAGGCTCAATGTCGTCGAGTCCGTGGCTCCGTTCAGGCCGCTGGTGTACTCGCCCATGGTGGGCTCTGTTTCCACGAGCACCACGCCCGGGGTGCCATCCTTGAATCGGAAGGGCAGGGACGTCCCCCCTGTGCTCCACAGGGCACGCGGCCCCGTGCCCGTGCTCGCGATGAGCAATGTTCCGGGCGGGTTCCCGCCACGCACGCTCACCCGAGTGAAGTCCGTGTCGCTCACGGGCTCGGCCTTGCCGAACTCCCAAAGGCCGTAAAGGTGCTGGTTGACGCGTGACAGTTCCACTCGGCACGCGCGGCGCTCGTAGTTCCGGGGAGCAACCTGCTGGGACTGGACGCCTCGCCACACGTCGCCCATGCGCATGAAGAACTTGGGCAGCGGCTCGAAGGCGTCGCGAATGCCCACGGGCAGGGCTCCGGGTGCGTCCAACTCGGGAATGGCCTCGATGCGTTTGGCCGCGAGCGGGTGCGCCAGCTTCACCACTTGAAACGTGGAGGGCTCGCCCCATTTGGGCGCGGGGTGTGTCGACCGCAGCACTTCTTTCGCGCTGGGACCGCCCGCGTCAATGGCATCCACGCGCACACGCAGGGCCTGAATCTCACCCCGAGGGATGAACACCAGCGCCCCCGGCTGGAGCCAGGCCTTCAGGTGATAGCCGCGCTCGGTCTTCGAGGCTTCATAGCGGATGTCCTGGGCGCCGAGCGCGGGGGCGAGTCGGGCGGCCGCGTAGGCCTCCGCGTCGTAGAGCACGGGCGCGCGCCCGTCGGGGAACAGCCCCAGGTGGGCCAGCCCGAAGAAGGCGCGGACCCGCCGGGAGGGCGTCTGTCCCAGCTCCGCGCTCGCGGCCTTCAGCTCTGGCTCACAGTCTCCTTCGGCGCCCTCGTTATTGACCCCCGGGTCCACCACCGTGCCCTGGATGAGCGCGTCGAGTGCGGCCGCGTCATCCTTGCCGTCCACGGTGACGAGCTCCCTGCCCCCGATGGGTAGCAGGAAGCGGGTCGGGCCGATGTCACTCAGGCGCTCCAGCGCGAACCAGACCTCCACATGGTCCGAATGCACCGGATCCGCGGAGACCGAGGGCGTGGTGTCCACCACCTCCACGTCGAGCAGCAACTGCTGCCCATCCGAGGAGAGGGTCGCCACGGAGGGCGAGCCCTTTTCTCCGCGCACGTTGAGGGGCGCGGAGAAGTCCGGCGCCGCCGCCAGCGTGCTCACCACCACGAGAGCCCACGACACCATGAGGTGCTCCAGGTCGACGGCGGTTAGGCGTACGGCTCAGGAAGCGTGGTAGCGGGCGAGCACGCAGGTGACGTTGTCGTTGCCGCCCGCGGCGTTGGCCAGGTCGATGAGCTGACCGCAGGCCTTCTCCAACTCGGGCGTGCGCGCGAGGATGTCCTGCATCTGCGCGTCCGTCACCATGCCGCTCAGGCCGTCCGAGCAGAGCAGGAAGACGTCGCCCTGCTGGGGCTCCACGCGCGACACGTCCACCTGCACCTGCTCCTTCATCCCCAGCGCCCGGACGATGACGTTCTTGTGGGGGAAGTTCTCGATCTCCTCCGGCGTGAGCTTCTTGGCCTTGAGGTAGTCGTTGAGGAGCGAGTGGTCCTCCGTCACCTGCTTGAGCGTGCCGGCGCGGAAGAAGTACACGCGGCTGTCGCCGACATGGCCCACGTAGGCCACGTCGCTGGCGAAGTGCAGGGACACGATGGTGGTGCCCATGCCCTTGTACTTCGAGTCCGCGCTGGCTCGCTCGAAGATGCGCGCGTTGGCGAGCTTGATGCCCGTGGACAGGCGATTCTCGTCGTAGCTGCGCGCCTTGTCCATCTTGAAGGGCCAGGTCGCGTCCTGGTCCTTGGACGTCATCCGGTAGAACTCACCCAGCTCGTCCACGGCGATGCGGCTGGCAATCTCTCCGGACGAGTGACCGCCCATGCCATCGGCCACACAGCAGAGGTTCTCCTCCGCGAGCACGAGGTAGTTGTCCTCGTTGTGGTTCCGCTTCATCCCGACGTGGGTGCTGCCAGCTACCTCGATGCGCATGCGCGGGGACTCTTCAAGGGGAGGGGCGTGAAGTGGCCGCGGAGGTTAACAAAGCGCTCCGAACAGGGTCAAAACCCAAGCGCGGCCAGGATGGGGTCAGCCAGCCCCCCCGCCCTCGGTCGAGGGGCGGACGGGCTCGAAACTCAACAAATCGCCTTCCTGGGTGCCGCTGGCGGTGAGGACACCCGCCGGAAGCTCCAGCACCGAGTGGGCCCGGAAGTACACCGAAGTGGCCCGCCAGGGAGGCAATGCCGCCATCTGCTTGACGACGCGCCCTTCCTTGTCCAGGAAGGCCACGTCGATGGCGATGCGCATGAAGAACGTATGGATGGAGTTGCAGGGGACGATGTGGAGCCCTTGGCCCACCGGGAGCTCCGTGCGCCCCATCAGTCCCTGGAAGCGCTGCACGAAGGACTCGGCCCGGTCGGCCTGGTCCGCGAGCAGTCGCTGCCGCGTCTCGTTGTTCACCCTCCAGCGCATGCAGCGCCTTCTACTCCATGATTGAGCCCCTGGCGCGTCCGCTTCACCTCGTTCTTGTCTCGCCCCAGATTCCCCCCAACACCGGCAACGTGGCCCGGCTGTGCGCGGTGACGGGCTGCCGCCTCATCCTGGTGGAGCCGCTGGGGTTCTCTATTGACGACCGGCACTTGAAGCGCGCCGGGCTTGACTACTGGGACAAGGTCTTCCTGCGGCTGTATCCCACCTATGACGCCTACGTGGCGGACTACCCGGAGGCTCGGCGCTGGCTGTTCTCGGCGCGGGCGGAGCGGACCCTGTACTCGGCGCGGTTCGAGCCGGGGGATCATCTGGTGTTCGGCTCGGAGGTCTCGGGGCTGCCCCCCGAGGTGGTGGAGGGCGTCACGGGGACCCCCCTGACGATTCCCATGCTGCCCGAGCGCCGGAGCCTGAACCTGTCCACCTCGGTGGGGATTGGGACGTACGAGGCCCTGCGGCAGATCCAACTCGGGGCAGCGGCCGGGCAGGCCTGACCGTCAAGTTGAGCGGCGGTCGGGAGGGACTACACTCCGGAAACGAATGCCCTCCTCGCAGGTCGCCGATGCGCTGTATGCCGCTCACAAGTCCCGCGCCACCGGGCTGCTGAAGCTGCATTCGGGCGGGCTGCACTCCTCGCTGCTCTTGCGCGAGGGGGACCTGGTGGGGGCGCGGCTCGGGTTTGGGTATCAGAGTCCGACGCAGGCGCTGCTCCAGCGCGGGATGCTCGGGGCCGAGGCCCTGGATGCGCTCTGGGCGCGAGGGGGCGCGGCGGCCCCGGACGAGGAGCTGCTGGAGGAGTACGGGCTCGAGCCCGACGTGGTGGTGGAGCAGCAGGTGTTGGCGCAGGTCCGTCGGCTGAGCGAGCTGGCGGAGGGCGCCGAGTTCGAGCCCCGCGCGGTGGAAGGCGAGTTTCGGCCCATCGCGGGGACGCGGGTGGTGCGCGCGGCGCTGGAGCCGATCCACGCGGAGTCGCCGAGGGCCCGCGTGTACCGCTGCGTGGACGTGGCGGCGTGCGAGCCTTGGACGGCGGATGCGTCTGAGCTGGAGTTGCTCGGGACGCTGGAGACGTTCCGGCGGCCGGAGGCGCTGACCGCGGCGCAGGAGGCCCTGCTCCACGTCCTGGAGCGAGAGGGGCGGCTCGAAGCGCTCTCCGTGGAGGAGTGGGACGCGCGCGAGCGGGCCCGGTTGGCGGAAGAGGCGCGGATCGCGGAGGCTCTGCGGCTGGCGGAGGAGGCGCGGATCGCGGAGGAGCGCCGGTTGGCCGAGGAGGCTCGGCTGGCCGAAGAGGCACGCGTCGCCGAAGCGCTTCGATTGGCTGAGGAGGCTCGGCTGGCCGAAGAGGCGCGGATTGCTGAAGAGCTTCGGTTGGCTGAAGAGGCTCGGCTGGCGGAAGAGGCGCGAATCGCTGAAGAGCTTCGGTTGGCTGAGGAGGCACGTCTCGCGGAAGAGGCGCGCATCGCCGAAGCGCTTCGGTTGGCTGAGGAGGCGCGAGTCGCCGAAGAGCTTCGGTTGGCCGAAGAGGCACGCCTCGCTGAAGAGGCTCGTCTCGCCGAAGAGCTTCGGTTGGCTGAAGAGGCTCGTCTCGCCGAAGAGGCGCGTCTCGCGGAAGAGGCTCGGCTCGCCGAAGAGGCGCGCATCGCCGAAGCGCTTCGGTTGGCTGAGGAGGCGCGAGTCGCCGAAGAGCTTCGGTTGGCCGAAGAGGCACGCATCGCTGAAGAGGCTCGTCTCGCCGAAGAGCTTCGGTTGGCTGAAGAGGCTCGTCTCGCCGAAGAGGCGCGTCTCGCGGAAGAGGCTCGGCTCGCCGAAGAGGCGCGCATCGCCGAAGCGCTTCGGTTGGCTGAGGAGCTTCGGTTGGCTGAGGCGGCTCGCCTCGCAGAAGAGGCGCGCGTCGCCGAAGAGCTTCGATTGGCCGAAGAGGCGCGTCGTGCAGAAGAGGCACGTGTCGCTGAAGCGCTTCGGTTGGCTGAGGAGGCTCGGCTGGCGGAAGAGGCGCAAATCGCTGAAGAGCTTCGGTTGGCTGAAGAGGCACGTATCGCCGAAGAGCTTCGGTTGGCTGAAGAGGCTCGGCTGGCGGAAGAGGCGCGACTCGCCGAAGAGCTTCGGTTGGCTGAAGAGGCTCGGCTGGCGGAAGAGGCGCGACTCGCCGAAGAGCTTCGGTTGGCTGAAGAGGCTCGTCTCGCCGAAGAGGCGCGTCTCGCGGAAGAGGCTCGGCTCGCCGAAGAGGCGCGCATCGCCGAAGCGCTTCGGTTGGCTGAGGAGCTTCGGTTGGCTGAGGCGGCTCGCCTCGCAGAAGAGGCGCGCGTCGCCGAAGAGCTTCGATTGGCCGAAGAGGCGCGTCGTGCAGAAGAGGCACGTGTCGCTGAAGCGCTTCGGTTGGCTGAGGAGGCTCGGCTGGCGGAAGAGGCGCAACTCGCTGAAGAGCTTCGGTTGGCTGAAGAGGCACGTCTCGCGGAAGAGGCTCGGCTCGCGCAAGAGGCACGCATCGCTGACGCGCTTCGGTTGGCTGAAGAGGCACGTCTCGCGGAAGAGGCTCGGCTCGCGCAAGAGGCACGCATCGCTGACGCGCTTCGGTTGGCTGAAGAGGCACGTCTCGCGGAAGAGGCTCGGCTCGCGCAAGAGGCACGCATCGCTGACGCGCTTCGGTTGGCTGAAGAGGCACGTCTCGCGGAAGAGGCTCGGCTCGCGCAAGAGGCACGCATCGCTGACGCGCTTCGGTTGGCTGAAGAGGCACGTCTCGCGGAAGAGGCTCGGCTCGCGCAAGAGGCACGCATCGCTGACGCGCTTCGGTTGGCTGAAGAGGCACGTCTCGCGGAAGAGGCTCGGCTCGCGCAAGAGGCACGCATCGCTGAAGCGCTTCGGTTGGCTGAAGAGGCTCGGCTCGCGGAAGAGGCACGCATCGCTGAAGCGCTTCGGTTGGCTGAGGACCGTCGGTTGGCTGAAGAGGCTCGGCTCGGCGAAGAGGCGCGCATCGCTGAAGCGGTTCGGTTGGCTGAGGACCGTCGGTTGGCTGAAGAGGCTCGGCTCGGCGAAGAGGCGCGCATCGCTGAAGCGGTTCGGTTGGCTGAGGACCGTCGGTTGGCTGAAGAGGCTCGGCTCGGCGAAGAGGCGCGCATCGCTGAAGCGGTTCGGTTGGCTGAGGACCGTCGGTTGGCTGAAGAGGCTCGGCTCGGCGAAGAGGCGCGCATCGCTGAAGCGGTTCGGTTGGCTGAGGACCGTCGGTTGGCTGAAGAGGCTCGGCTCGGCGAAGAGGCGCGCATCGCCGAAGCGCTTCGGTTGGCTGAAGAGGCTCGGCTCGCCGAAGAGGCGCGTCTCGCGGAAGAGGCGCGTCTCGCGGAAGAGGCTCGGCTCGCCGAAGAGGCGCGCATCGCCGAAGCGCTTCGGTTGGCTGAGGAACTTCGGTTGGCTGAAGAGGCTCGGCTCGCGGAAGAGGCTCGGCTCGCGGAAGAGGCTCGGCTCGCGGAAGAGGCTCGGCTCGCTGAAGAGGCCCGTCGCGCTGAGGAGGCCCGTCGCGCTGAGGAGGCCCGTCTCGCTGAAGAGGCCCGTCTCGCTGAAGAGGCCCGTCTCGCTGAAGCGGCTCGGCTCGCTGAAGAGGCGCGAGTCGCCGAAGCGCTTCGATTGGCCGAAGAGGCTCGGATCGTCGAGGCAGCTCGGGTCGAGGAAGAGCGTCGACTGGCTGAGGCGGCTCGGTTGGCGGAAGCGGCTCGCCTCGCGGAGGCTCAGCGGCACGCGGAGGAGGCCCGTCGCGCCGAAGCGGCTCGCCTCGCGGAGGCTCAGCGGCACGCGGAGGAGGCCCGTCGCGCCGAAGCTGCTCGCCGTGCCCACGAGGCCCAGCTCGCCGAGGAAGCACGCCGTGCCCACGAGGCACGCCTCGCGGAGGAAGCTCGTCTCGCCGAAGAGGCTCGCGTCGCGGAGCTGGCCCGTCGCGCCGAGGAGGCACGCCAGGCCGAGGCCCAGCGCCTCGCCGAGGCCGCCGTGCCTCGCAATCTCCCTCGTCGCGCGGAGCCGCCCCGCCGCACTCGCACCCCCGCGGTGCCCTCGGCTCCTCCGGTCCTCACCCCGGTCGCCGTGCCCTCGGCCCCCGTCGCCCAGGTGGAACCGGAGCCGCTGTCGCTCGGGCCCGAGGACATCATCTCCTTCGAGCCGCAGCCCCAGGCTCCCACTCAGGTCGCTCCCAGCCTCGACCTGCCTCTGGCCGAGAACGCCGACGCCATCCGGGTCGCCCGGGAGCGCGCGCAGGCCGCCCTCGTTCAGGACATGCAGGAGGCCCTCCGGCGCTCCGCCACGCAGCCGTTGGACCCCTGGCTCGCGGACGAACCCTCCGCCCACGCGGCCCCGCCTCCCGCCGAGTCGGACCTGCCTTTGTTGGAGGCCGAACCCGAGCCGGGACCCGAGAACTGGGGCGATGTCATCCCGGCCTCGCCGGCCCTGCCGGACACCGAGGCACCTCCGACCGCCCCCGTCGTCCCCGTCGAGACCGACCCCACCCCGGACCTCTGGGCCGTCAAGCCCCCGCGCTTCCCGTCCTCGTCTCCACCCCCGCTCCGTCTGGGGCCCCAGGCCTCGCGGGCAGGGGAGGAGGACCTCTGGCGCATCGTGGCGTTCGACAAGCCCGCCGAGCCCGCCGAGACGCTCACCGCCTCCTTCGAGGCCGCGCTCCAGCAGGTGGATGCCCACCTGGAGGCCCTCGTCCGCTCGGACGTTCGCCTGAGTGGAGGGGATGTCAACGAGCCCCCGGTCGAGGCCATTGTCGAGGCCACGTTCGAGGCCCTGGATCCCCTCGGCTTCTCCCCCTTCCCGGGTGACAACGCCAGTCCAACTGGCCAGACTGCCCCCGAGTCGTTCGAGGATGACCTGGACGACTGGGACTTCGACGAGGACGACGTGGCGGCAGATCCCTCCAATCCCGACGAGGCAGCGAAGCTCCGGCGCCAGCGCCTGCTCAAGCGCGCGATGGAGAACATGGGCGTGCTCGGCTCACGTCCCGCCGCGCCGACCGGTGCCGCGCCCGTCGCCGAGCCGGGCCCCGCCGCCGAGCCTCCCTCCGAAGCGCCGAAGGGCGACGAGCTCCGGCTCGCCCAGCAGATCGAGCAGCGCTACGCGGACATCCAGGGCAAGCGCGACCACTTCGCCGTGCTCGGCGTTCCCCAGGACGCCACGCGGGACCAGGTGAAGAGCGCGTTCCTCAGCCTCGCGAAGCTCTTCCACCCGGATCGCCTACCGCCGACCCTGCCGCAGCTCGCTCCGAAGATGACCTCCGTCTTCGAGTCCATCCGCGAGGCCTACGAGGTCCTCTACGACGACGCCAGGCGCAAGGCCTACGTCCAGCAGACGCAGGCGCCCCAGGCTTCAGCCAAGCCCGCGGGGCAGGGCGCGGGTCGGTCCGGTGGCGCGCGCACGGACAGCCCGCCCGATGACCTGTTCAAGATGGGCGAGGTCTATTTCCGCAAGCGGGACTTCGCCGCGGCCACGGACCATTACGAGCGCGCGTATGCGCAGGACCCTCGGCCGGTGTACCTGGCGGCGCGCGCCTGGGCCATCTACATGGACCCCAACCGCAAGGCGGACATGGCCAAGGCCAAGCAGTTGATGGCGGACGCCGTGAGGGCCGACCCCAACTGTGACCGGGCGCACTATCAGCTCGGGGTCATCGCCCGGGTCGAGGGGGACATGGACCGGGCCGAGCGCCACTTCCGGGACGCGGTGCGCTCCAACCCCAAGCATCTGGAAGCCAACCAGGAACTTCGCCTCATCGACATGCGGAAGAAGAATCCGCCGAAGAAGGGCCTGTTCCGGTGAAGTGCCCGTTTGCCCGGTGCCGGCCGGGCGCTCGGGTCGTCCCCGGCATTGACACACCTTGAAACCGGGTCCGATGCTCCGCCCGGTCTCCCCCGTCTTACTCCGGCCCTCCGCATTGAAAGGCAAGCAACGTGGCCAAGCAGCACCTGCTCCTGGTCGATGGTGACGCGAAGAGCCTTCGCGTGATGGAGGTCAGCCTGAAGAAGGCCGGCTTCTCCGTGACGACGGCCATTCACGGCAAGGATGCGCTCGAGAAGGTCCAGATCAGCCCTCCGGACCTGGTGCTCGCGGACACCAAGATGCCGGAGATGGACGGCTTCGAGCTGTGCAAGACGCTCAAGTCCGACGAGCGCTTCAAGTTCATCCCGTTCGTCTTCCTGACGAACCAGAAGTCGGTCGAGTTCAAGGTGCGCGGCCTGGAACTCGGCGGTGACGACTACCTCACCAAGCCGATCTACATCAAAGAGATCGTCACCCGCGTGAAGATGATCCTCCAGAAGGCGGAGAAGGAGAGGATCGAGAAGCGCGAGACGACGAAGGGCGGCTTCGCTGGCAGCCTCGCGGACATGGGCGTGGTGGACCTGGTCCAGACGTTCGAGATCGGCCGCAAGACGGGCGTCATCTCCATCCAGGGCGAGCGCGCGGGCACGGTCTACTTCAAGGAAGGCCGCGTCATCGACGCGGAGCTGGGACGGCTCAAGGGCGAGAACGCCTTCTACCGCCTGCTCAATACCTTCGAGGGCCAGTTCGAGGTGCAGTTCACCACGCTCGACCGCCCCGAGCGCATCGAGGTCTCCACGCAGGGCCTGCTCATGGAGGGCATGCGCCGGCTCGATGAGTGGGGCCGGATGCTCGAGCAGCTCCCGCCGCTGGAGACGGTGTTCGAGATTGACTACCACCAGCTCGCGGACCGCCTCTCGGAGATTCCCGACGAGGTCAACGGGCTCCTGCGCTTGTTCGACGGCAAGCGCGCGCTCAGCCGCGTGGTGGAGGACTCGGACTTCGAGGACCTGGCGGCGCTGGGCATCATCAGCAAGCTGTACTTCGAGGGGCTCATCCGCGAGCTGGGCAATGCACCGCAGGAGCCCGTGCACAGCGGCAAGCCCGGCATCGAACAGTGGCTGAACGCGGCCCCCGCGCCGAGCGCGCAAGCCGAGCAGGAAGTGGTCCCCGCCGTCACCGAGCCCGAGCCGGTGGTCGCCGCCGAGCTGACGCCCGTGGCCACGCCCGAGCCCGTCGCTCCGGTCGAGCCTCCCCCGTCGACGGTGCTGGCGCCGCCCGCGGGCGTGGAGGACGTGCCGCCCGCCCCCGCGCAGCCCGCGGAGGTCATCATCTTCCCAGCGCGCCCCAAGCGCTTCGAGGAGGAGCCGTCCGACGATGTGAACGCGGCGGTGCCTCCGCTCGCGCAGGAGGGCTCGGCGTTCCTCGTGGAGCCTCCTCCGGCGCACCTGGCGGTGGAGCAGGCGCGTCGCAGCCTGCTGCTGGATTGGAGCCGGGTGGACACCGAAGGGCTCAGCGCGCCCAGCACCTGGGGACCGGGCTCTTCGTGGGCGCCGGGCCCGCGTGCGCGCTCGTCGCAGCCTCCATCTGCGCCTGCTTCGTCGCCGCAGGGCGGTGATCCCGCGATGTCGCGAGCGCCCATCTTCGGGGGGGCGGCCATCGCGCCCAGTCCGCTCGCGAACGTGCCTCCGCCCACGCCGGCCCCGCCGTCGTCGGAGGTCACCTGGGTGAGCGGCAACCAGGTGCCGCCGCTGCCCGTGGAATCGGTGGTGGAGGCCGAGGAGATTCCGGCCACACCGCCGCAGCTCGCGCTGCCTCCATATCCGGGCCACGGCGTGCCCACGCCCTCCATCCCGATGGAGCCGGTGGACCTGGCCGCGCTGGAGCCCCACGCCGCGCCCCTGTCCCCCGAGCCCGTGACGCCTGCGTCGCCGCGGAGCGCACCGGAGCCCGTGAAGCCCCCCGTGACTCCGGCGCCGGTCGCGACTGCGCCGGACGCGGAGGATGCCGCCCTCGCCGCGGCCGTGAAGCCCAAGCGCACGGGGTTGTTCATCGCGGCGGGAGTCGTGCTTGTCGCCGTGGTGGCGGCCCTGGTCGCGATGCGCAGCGGCCCCACGCCGCAGCCCACGCCCACGCCGCCGGTCGAGCAGCCCCGTCCGACCCCGCCGAAGCAGGACGCTCCGCCCACGACGGCCGCGCCCACGACGCCCCCGCCTACGACGACTCCTCCCTCCACGACGACGGCTTCGCCGACGAGCGCTCCCACCGGGGCGGACGCTGGCCTCGCCACCGGCTCCCAGAAGCCCGAGGAGGAAGAGGACACGACGCCCCCGGCTCCCAACGTGGACCCGGAGGTCGCCTACGCCGAGGCCATCAAGGAGGGCCGCTCGGCCATCGTCTCGAAGCGCTTCAAGACGGCGCAGGGGAGCTTCCGCAAGGCGCTGGCGCTCAAGCCCGCCTCCATCGAGGCCAAGTCCGGGCTGGGCTACGCGCTGGTGAGCGGCAACTCCGCGTCCGAGTCGAGCTACCGCGAGGCGGCGAAGCTGCTGCAGGACGTGGTCCGCGAGGAGCCGAAGAACTCGCGCGCCTGGCTGTCGCTCGGCATGGCGCTCCAGTTCTCCGGAAAGAATCCCCAGGCAACCGAGGCCTACAAGAAGTACTTGTTCCTGGAACCGACGGGCGCGTCGGCCGGTGAAGTCCGCCAGATGCTCAAGTCCATGGGCAACTAGGCGGCCGGCCGCTCTCTCCCGTCATTCCTGGAGTCATCGTGCTCATCCTCGGTCTGGAAACCTCTTGCGACGAGACGGCGGCCGCTGTCGTCGAGGACGGCCGGCGCGCGCTGTCGGACGTCGTCTCCACCCAGGTGGACATCCACCGTCGGTGGGGCGGGGTGGTGCCCGAGCTGGCCAGCCGCAACCACATCGTGCAGGTCATGCCCGTGGTGCACGAGGCCCTCACGCGCGCCGGGAAGACGCTGTCGGACATCGACCTCATCTCGGTGACGTCGGGCCCAGGGCTCATCGGCGCGCTGCTGGTGGGGCTCCAGGTCGCCAAGGGTCTGAGCCTCGCCACGGGCAAGCCGTTCGTGGGCGCCAACCACCTGGAGGGCCACCTGCTGGCCATCCGGCTGCTGGAGGATGCGCCCGAGCCGCCGTTCCTCGGGCTCGTGGTGTCGGGCGGCCACTCCAGCCTCTACGAGGTGCAGGACTACGGGCGCTATCGGCTGGTGGGCAGCACGCGCGACGACGCCGCGGGCGAGGCCTACGACAAGACGGCGCGCATCCTGGGCCTGCCGTATCCGGGCGGACAGCCGATTGATGAACTCGCCCAGCGAGGCAACCCCGAGGCCATCCGCTTCCCGCGCGCGCTGCCCGGCGACAACTTCGACGTGTCGTTCTCCGGGCTGAAGACGGCGGTGCTGCACCACGTGCGCAAGCACGGCGTCCCGGAGGGGCAGGCGCTGTCGGACCTGTGCGCGTCCTTCCAGGAGGCGGTGGCGGACGTGCTGTCCAAGAAGCTCGTCGCGGCCGCGCGGCGGCTGGGCCATCAGCGCCTGGTGCTGTGTGGTGGCGTGGCGGCCAACTCCCGCCTCCGAGCGCTCTGCCAGCAGCGTGCCGAGGAGCGGGGCCTGCGCATGTACCTGCCCCCGGTGCGGTTGTGCACGGACAATGGCGCGATGATCGCCGTCGCGGGGTATGAGGCGTGGCGCCGCGGTCTGCGCGGCGACTTCCGCCTGGCGGCAGACCCCGCCTGGCGCATGTGAGAGAGAGCAGGGAACACCGAGTGGAATCGCCGCGAGAAATCCTCAAGCGCCATGGCCTGCGTCCCAAGCACAGCTGGGGCCAGAACTTCCTCGGGGACGAGGAGGCCCTCCAGGACATCGCGGACGCGCTCGCGTTGCGCGAGGGTGAGCCCGTGGTGGAGCTGGGCCCGGGCCTCGGTCACCTGACGCGCTTCCTCGCCGCCACGGGCGCGCGCGTCACCGCGGTGGAGCGCGACCGCGACATGATCTCCGTGCTGGAGAAGGAGGCCATCCCCGGCGTGAAGGTCGTGGCGGGCAACGCCGCGGACGTGGACTTCGCCCAGGTGGCCGGAGTGCCCGAGGTGGCGGTGGCCGGCAACCTGCCGTACCACCTCTCCAGCTCCATCCTCTTCCAGGTGCTGGCCCAGCGCACCCACGTGACTCGCGCGGTCTTCACCCTCCAGAAGGAAGTGGTGGAGCGCCTGGCCGCCAAGCCGGGCAACCGAGACTACGGGCTGCTCACCGTGCTGCTCGGTCTGCACTTCGAGGCGGAGCAGGTGCTCACGCTGGAGGCGTGGCGCTTCCACCCGCCGCCCAAGGTGGACTCGGCGGTGCTGCGCCTCACGCGCCTGGCCGCGCCGCGCGCGCCCATCACGGATGATGCTCGCTTCATTCGGTTGGTGAAGTCGGCCTTCGCGCATCGGCGCAAGACGCTGCTCAACTCCCTGAAGTCGGACTCGGAGCTTGCTTCACCCGAGCAGATTGTCGCCGCGCTGGCGACCGCGGGCGTGGATGGCACCCGCCGCGCGGAGACGCTGTCGCCCGAGGAGTTCGCGGCGATCGAGCGTGCGCTGGGGCCCGTGACGAAGTGAGCGGCGCGCGGTGCTGGGCTCAGCGCTTCGGGCCCAGCGTCGCGAGCAGGCCGCCTTGCTGCTCCAGGTACGCGCGGAACTCCGCCTCGGGCAGGCGCATGCGCGCGAGCACCGCGCTCAGCACCTCGTCCACGGTGCCCTCGGGGCGGCGCTTCAACTCGAAGGCCACCTTGAGCAGCGCCACGCCGTAGAGCGGATCCACCTCGGCGGGCGACGGTGCCTTGGGAGCGAGAGCTTCCTTGCGCTCCTCCAGTCGCACCACTGTCTTCACCCGCTGCCTGCCGCTCATCGAGCCGAGTACCCTTCGCGTGACGTGGAAATTGGCGCGCGACCGTAGGGGATGCGCTCCATCAGCGTCAAGGCCGCGCGAGCCGGTGAAAATTGCCGGTTGCGCGCGACCATGTTGTGTTATCCGCCCCTCGCTCGCGTGTCACCACCGGGGTCGGGAGGCCTCGGCCGATGGACTACCGCTACATCGTCGTCGAAGGCCCCATCGGCGTGGGGAAGACGAGTCTCGCCAACATCCTCACGGAGCGCCTCGGTGGACGGCGCATCCTCGAGGTGGTGGAGGAGAACCCCTTCCTGTCGAGCTTCTACGCGGACCGTCAGAAGTTCGCGTTCCAGACGCAGATCTTCTTCCTGCTCTCGCGCTTCCGTCAGCAGCAGGAGCTGTTTCAGCAGGACCTGTTCCGCTCGGTCACCATCAGCGACTACCTGTTCGCCAAGGACCGCATCTTCGCCAACCTCACGCTGGCGTCGGATGAGCTGGGCCTCTACGACCGCGTCTTCGAGGCGCTCGGGCCTCGGGTGACCAAGCCGGACCTCGTCATCTACCTCCAGGCCCGCCTGGACGTGCTCCTGCAGCGCATCAAGAAGCGCGGGCGCGAGTTCGAGCGGAAGTTCGACGCGGGCTACCTGGAGTCGTTGACCCACTCGTACAACGACTTCTTCTCCCACTACACGGAGACGCCGCTGCTGGTGGTGAACACGTCGGACATCGACTTCGTGAACCACGAGCCGGACCGCGAAGACCTGCTGAAGGCCATCGAGAACGCGCGCACGGGCACCCAGCACTATCTGCCGCAGCCGTCAAGGCGAGGCTGAGAACGAACGCCTGTCTGGATGCCTGCTCGACTCCGGGCCCCACGCGAGGCCCGAGGACGTTAGAGTGGGGGACGCGGCACCCATGCTTCCGGCGATCCCCGAAAGGGGACGGTGAGAAGCGGACGGTCCGCGAGCAGCGAAAACCACCCGCTACATCCACAGGAGGTGAACCATGAAGGACAAGGTCACCATCCATACGCTGAAGCGCTTCAAGCAGATCGGTCAGAAGATCTGCATGGTCACCGCTTACGACGCCACCTTCGCCCGCATCCTCGACGATGCCGGCGCGGACGTGCTGCTCGTCGGTGACTCGCTGGGCATGGTCATTCAGGGGCACGACTCCACGCTGCCCGTCACCATGGACCAGATGGTGTACCACTGCGCGGCCGTGTCCCGCGGTGCGCGCCGGGCCCACGTGGTGGGCGACCTCCCGTTCATGAGCTACCAGGTGTCGCCGCAGGAAGCGGTGCGCAACGCCGGGCGGCTGGTGTCCGAGGGCGGCGTGGGCAGCATCAAGCTGGAGGGCGGCGCCGAGTTCGCCGACACCGTGCGCGCCATCGTCCGGGCCAGCATCCCCGTCATGGGACACCTGGGGCTCACGCCGCAGTCCGTGCACCGCATGGGCGGCTATGTCGTCCAGGGCCGTGACGAGGACGCCGCGCGCAAGCTGCTGGAGGACGCGCTCGCGCTCGAAGAGGCTGGTGCGTATTCGCTGGTTCTGGAGGGCGTGCCGCTGGAGGTTGCGCGCACCATCACCCAGAGCCTGAAGATTCCGGTCATCGGCATCGGCGCGGGGCGCTACTGCGATGGCCAGGTGCTCGTTTGCTACGACCTGCTGGGCATGAACCCGGACTTCAAGCCCAAGTTCGTCAAGCGCTTCGCCAACCTGTACGGCGCCATCACCGAGGCCACGGGCACGTTCTTCTCCGAGGTGCGGCAGGGCACGTTCCCGGATGAGGATCACTCGTTCAAGGCGAACAAGAACATCCGCCTCGTCGCCAGCCTCCCCGGCAACACCGGGGTGGAAGACACCGCGGAGGCCTCCGGCGAGAAGGTCGGGCCCATCTACGGGGCGCCGGTCTAGCCATGGCTCCCCTCGTCCTGCGCACCGTGGCGGAGGTGAAGTCGTGGGCCGCCGCTCACCACCGCGAAGGCCGTCGCATCGCCCTGGTCCCCACCATGGGCTTCTTGCACGAGGGCCATCTGTCCCTGATGCGCGAGGGACGCCGGCGCGCGGACGTGGTGGCCACCTCCATCTTCGTCAACCCGACGCAGTTCGGTCCCAACGAGGACCTGAGCCGCTACCCGCGTGACTTCGATGGAGACCTGAGCCGCTGCGCCAGTGCAGGCGTGGAGGCCGTCTTCGCCCCGGAGCCCGGCGAGATGTATCCGCCGGGCTACCAGACCTACGTGGAAGTGACGGACGTCAGCCAGGGCCTGTGTGGCGCCCGTCGCCCGGGACACTTCCGCGGCGTGGCGACCATCGTCGCGCGGCTGTTCACCCTGTTCCGTCCCCAGGTGGCCCTGTTCGGCGAGAAGGACTACCAGCAGCTCCAGGTCATCAAGGCGCTCAACCGCGACCTGTACCTGGATGTGGACATCGTCGGGATGCCGACGGTGCGCGAGGCGGATGGGCTGGCCATGAGCAGCCGGAACGCCTACTTGTCCGCCGAGCAGCGGCAGCGGGCGCTGGCCCTGTCCCGGGGACTCCGGGCGGCTCAGGCCCTCTACGCTTCGGGGACGCATGAGGTCCCGGCGCTGGTGGAGGCCGTCCGTCGCGAGCTGCGGGCGGCGGACCTTCGAGAAGACTATGTGGAAGTGATGGACGCGGAGCGGCTGGTGCCCCTGTCCACGGTCGCGCCGGGCCAGGCGGCGCGCGTGCTGGTGGCCGCCTTCAGTGGTGCCACGCGGCTCATCGACAACATGCCCCTGGGCGGATAGGAGACGCGAGCACGGTATGGCGGGTGGAAAGTCGAAGGGGCTGGGCAGCGAGCCCGGAGTCAAAATCATCGCCGAGAACCGGCGTGCGCGCTTCGACTACACCGTGGATGAAAAGGTGGAGGCCGGGCTGGAGCTGACCGGGAGCGAGGTGAAGGCGCTCCGAGACGGGACGGCCAACCTGGCGGACGCCTATGCATTGCCGAAGGGCGCCGAGCTGTTCCTGCTCAACGCCCACATCGGCTCCTACAAGGCGGCCAGCGTCTTTGACCACCTGCCCACGCGAGGTCGCAAGGTGCTGATGCACCGCGCGGAGATCGATCGCTGGACAGCGAAGGTGCGCGAGCGCGGTTATTCCATCATCCCGCTTGTGCTGTACTTCAAGAAGGGGCGCGCCAAGGTGGAGCTGGGCCTGTGTCGTGGCAAGACGCACGATGACCGGCGGCAGGACATCAAGGAACGGGAGACGAAGCGGGAGTTGGATCGGGCCATGCGCCGACGGTGAGACACACGCCCGAAATACTTCCCGCCGAACAAGCCGGATGGACAAGAAGGTTCTCGACAAGAAGGAGCGGCTGCTGGCCGCGCTCGACCAGGGGATGGTGATGATCCGCCTGGATGCGCGCCGTCCCGGCGTGCTCGTGCCCCCGTCGCTGAGAGGCGAGGCCGACGTGCGGCTGAACCTCTCCTACCGCTTCGACCCGCCCGACCTCGCGGTGGGAGAGTGGGGCATTCGCTCCACGCTCAGCTTCGCGGGTTCTCGCTTCACCGTGGCGGTCCCCTGGTCCGCGCTGTTTGAAATCTCCAGCCACGTGACGCGCGAGTCGTGGCTGTACCCCGACGACCTCCCGCCCGAGCTCTTCGCCCAGCCGCCGATGACGGCCGCGCGGCCTCCGATGCCCGTGCCGGTGCCCGTGGCCTCCGAGCGCCCGCGCCCGTTCCTCCGCGACGTGTCGAGCGAGCGGAGCGACGAGCCGCCCGTGAGTCCAGTGAGCCCCGAAGGGCCTCGCGACGAGCCGCCCACGCCGCGTCGCGGTCACCTGCGCGTCGTGAAGTAGCCTGTCTTCAGCGCTGGAGCCGGACGTTGAGGTCCACCGGCTCCGCGCCCGTGAACGTCCCCTTCCACGTGCGGTAGCCCTTGAGCTTGAGCTGCACGGGGATGGGATGGTCCGGGTAGACGTTGTCCATCATCAGCGGCGTCGTGCCCACGGACACGCCATCCACCAGCACGGTGGCGCCGTCCGGCTCGCTGCGAATGGTCAGCATGGGGTTGCCGCCGCCGCGCATCGCTTTCTCCACCTGCAAGTGGAGGCGCTGCCACAGCCACGCGCCAGTTCCCGCGAGCAGGGCTGCGATGCAGAGCGCGACCACGAGCCCGCCCCAGCGGCGTCGCGTTCGCGCGGGTGCGGTCGGGTCCACGTCCCAGGTGCTCTCGGGGCGAGGCGCCCGGGCCTCCAGCTCCAGCGCGCCACCCGGCGTATCGAGCACGCTCCGGTCCGTTGACTCCGCCCGCGTCGCGCGGTGGTCCTCCGCGAGCAGCAGGGGCTCGTCGGCGGGCGGAGGGGGCAGGGGCGCGGTGGCCGCGGACTTCAGGGCGAACGCGGCGGAATGAGGGCGCGCGCCGCAGCGGGCACACGGGCCCTCTTCCGAGTCACGCGCGGCGCCGCAGTGTGAGCAGGGACGCAGCAGCGCTCCACTCGCGCTGAGCGCGGGGCCTCCCGGCACGGGCTCCCACGCGGGTTCGCCGTCATCCGCCAGGGGCGAGCTGCCCGGCGCGTCGTCGTGAGCTGCGTCCGAAGGAGACGAGGGCTGCCGGTTCCGAGGCGTCACGCGAGACACTCCGTGGCGTTTCAGCTCTGGGGCTGGGTGATGTCGCGCAGGTGCTGCCAGGGATAGATGCCGGTGTTGTGCTGGTCGCTGAAGACGAAGGCCAGCGCGTAGTTGCCCACCGGCTGGATTTGCAGCACGCGCAGGTCCGCCGGCACCTTCGCCGGGTCCAGCGTGCGTTTGTTCGTCCACTCGTCCACGCACGCGGCGCAGGGACACTGCTGGCGCAGCACCTGCGCGGTGGCGGTCGTCTGCACTCCGTCATCCCAGGTGAGCGTCAGGCGCTGGGCATCCGGCGACAGCCGGGCGTCCGTGGCGGTGACGGGCTTGGGGGCGGGCTTGATGCGGTCCCAGAAGCTGCTCAACGGTCCACCTTCCGAAGTCTCGACAGCGAGGAGACCTCCCTACCATTCTTCCGGCCCAGGTGGGGCGCAAGCCCTCGGGGGCGCTACGAGGCCAGCTTGACGGGCAGTCGGTGTCCCTCCAGCCGGACGCCCTTCTTCCCCAGCACCCGCCGCAGCGCGAGCACGACCTGCGGATCCAACTGGGCGCCGCTGAGGTTGTCGAGAATCTCCATGGCCTTCTCGAGCGGCATGGCCTTCTGGTACGGGCGCGTGGAGGTGCACGCGTCGAAGGTGTCCGCGCACGCCACGATGCGCGCGAGCAGCGGGATGTCCTCGCCCTTCATGCGGTCGGGATAGCCGGTGCCGTCCCAGCGCTCGTGGTGGTGCCGCACGCACGCGCGCACCGCGCCCAGGAAGCTCACCGGCCCGATGATGGCGTCCCCGATGGACGGGTGCTCGCGCATGATGGCCATCTCCTGGTCCGTCAGCCGCGACTGCTTGCAGAGGATGGACTCCACGATGCCAATCTTGCCGATGTCGTGGAGGATGCCGCCGTACTGGAGCTGGCGCAGCTCGCGCTCCGTCAGGCTCATCTCCCGGCCAATCTCCACCGCCACGTCGCCCACGCGCTGACTGTGGCCGCGCGTATACGCGTCCTTCGAGTCGATGGAGTTGGCCAGCGCGACGATGGTCTCCAGGTAGCCCTTCTCCAGGCTCTCGTAGAGGCCGCGGTTCTCCAGGTCGTAGGCCATGAGCTGCTTGCTCATGTAGTTGAACGTCTGGGCCAGCTCCCCCAGCTCGTTCTTCTGGCGGATGTCCACCTCCACGCCGAACTTGCCGTGCGCCAGCTCCAAGGCTCCGGCGATGAAGCCCTTCAAGGGACGCGTCAGGGTGCGCGAGAACACGGCCGCCAGCGCGAGCGCCACGCCCAGCGCGCCGCCCAGGCCCACCAGGATGCGGCGCTCCATGGTCTCCACCTGCCGGTACGCGTGCTCCACGGGCTGCTCGGACACGATGGCCCAGCCCGCCTCGGGCAGCACCGTGTACGCGGCCACCACCGCGTCGCGGCCCTCGCCGAAGTTGCCCACATGGAACAGCTCCGTGTCCGGCGAGCCCGCCAGTTGCTTCAGCAGGTGCGCCACCGGACTGCGGCGAGACACGTCATCGCCCACGCGCCCGAGGTCACCGCCGCCGGTGATGAGGTGCCCGTGTCGGTCCGCCAGGTACGCGAAGCCCGTGCTGCCCACGCGCTCCTGCGCCAGCATCTGTCGCAGGTTGGAGAGTGTGATGTCCGCGGCGATGTAGCCCTGGAGTGGCTCGCCCACCGGGAAGGCCAGCGTCACCACCGGCCCGCCGCCGCCCGCGGGCATCACCACGTCGGAGAAGCGCAGGTCCGTGGGCTCGGTGTCGAGCAGGGCGCGAGCGCGCTCCTCGTGCTCGGCCACGGCGCTGGGAGACACATCGTGCACCGCGAAGGCCTGCAGTCCGGGCAGCCGCTGCTTGTCCGCGCCGAACGCGGTGATGGCGAGCACCTCCGCGCGCTGGGTCAACACCGAGGCGATGTGCGAGCGCTGGGCGTCGCGAGGCAGCTCGAAGAACCCCCCCGGCACGCGGGCGAGCCCCATGACCAGCTGCGCGGGCTCATCGAGGAAGTTCTCGGCCTTCAGGCGCAGCTGCTTCACGCGCTCCTGGGCCAGCTCCTGCGCGTCGCGCACGAGCAGCTCGCGCGTGTCCGTGACCGAGAGGTAGCCCACCATCATCGTGGGCACGATGGCCGCCACCGACATCAAGAGGAGAATGGCTTTGAACAGGCGCACGGCGGGGCTCCTCGCAAAGGGCTACTTCTGCCAGCCCTGCTTCACCTTCACGTTGAGCTCGAGCGTGTTCGCGGCCAGCTCGAAATGCCGTGCCACTGAGGGCCCCGACCTCCCCCGCGCCGGACTCAGCGCCCGCACCGTCCAGCGGTAACGCCCGGCGGGCAGTCCAGGCAACACGAGTTGCAACGCCGTCACCGCCTGCTTCACCACGGGCGCCCCGCCGCGTCGGAGCGCGGGCTCCGCGAGGACCTCCACCTCGTACTCGTCCGCACCCTCCACGGCCGCCCAAGCCAACGTCACGGGCCCGAGCAGCCCTTGCTCCGGACGGAACGCGAGACGTCGGTTGTCGGCGGGCTGCGAGGGCTCGGGCGCCTCGGGCGGCTCGGGAACGCTGGTGCCCTGCCGCACGAGGACGCGCTCGCCCTGCGTCACCGCCCGGCTGGTGTTCTTCGCCTCCACGGTGACGGGCGGCCCTTGGCGATTGATGATGGTGGTGCTGCCCCCATCGCCTCCCACCTCGACGGTGAAGTTGGAGGGCTGGGGCGGGTTGAGCAGCGCCCACACCTCGTCCGCCATCCGGATGGCCTCGCTGTAGCGCGCGCGCTGGAAGTGGGCCTCGGCGTCCTTCAGGCGCGCCTCGGCCTGACTCCGCCGCGCTTCATCCTGTGTGCCCTGCACGGCGGTGCGCGATATCTCCAGCGCCTTGAGGGCCGTCTGCCGGTCGGCTCCGGGCACCTTCAGCGGGGTGCCTGCGGGCACCGAGTCCGAGGTGAGCTGGTTGAGGGCCTTGAGTTCGCTGGCGCTCCCTCCGTCCAGGGCGCGCGCGGCCACCTCGTCGAGCGTCTCATGCTCGCGGACCACCACCGTCGAGGTGGGCGCGGGGGCGGCTCCCAGCCAGGCGGTGAGCAAGAGGGCGGCCTTCATTGGAATTCAATCTTCCTCCCGGCGCGCACCGTGGCGGCCGGCGTGGTGACGGACAGGGACTGGGTCGCGGGTTGCTCCAGTGAGGCGTCGATTCGGCCTCGAAGGACGGTGACGTCCGTTCGGAGCTTGGTCTCGGCGATGCCAATCAGCGAGTCGCCCCCGAGGTGCACGGTGCTTCCGCTGGCGAACACGACCTGGGCGCCCGCGCCCGCTTCTGTTCGCACCTTGTCATTCTCGTACAGCGCCTGCCCGTCGCGGGCGGCGCTCCACTCGTCGGCGCTGGCCCGCTTGATTTGGACCTCGCCCTTGAGCTCACGCAGGTGCGCTCGCGCCACGGGGGCGGGCGCGGGCGCGGAGACGGACGCGGACGGCTTGTCCTCGGCGGTACAGCCGGGCGTCAGGGCCGGGAGCGCGAGCGCGAACAACATGGGGAGCCAGCGTCGTCCGTTCACGAGGGGAAAGTTCCGGAGGCCACAGTGTAGCCAGGACAGGCCGGGATGGGGGGCCGGACCGGACACCTTAGTCCAGCCGACGGTGCTGGAGGCACGGCAGGTTGCGTCGAATGCGCCCCAGCAGCTCCGGGTCCACCGGCGCCACGGCCAGCCCCTCGCCCTCCGAGGCCCGCGCGGTGACGAGCCCCCACGGGTCCACCACCATCGCGTGGCCGTAGGTCATCCGGTTGGCCGAGTGCTTGCCACCCTGCGCGGGCGCCAGCACGTACGCCTGGTTCTCGATGGCGCGCGCACGCAGGAGGACCTCCCAGTGGTCCTTTCCGGTCATGAGGGTGAACGCGGCGGGCACGGCCAGCAGGGTGGCCCCGTCGCGGGAGTGGCGGCGGTACAGCTCCGGGAAGCGCAGGTCGTAGCAGACACTCATGCCCAATCGACCCACCTCCGTGTCGGCGACCACGACCTCGGTGCCCGGCGCCACGGCGGCGGACTCCTGATAGGTGGCTCCATCACCCACATCCACGTCGAACAGGTGCATCTTCCGGTAGACCGCCAGCCGCTCGCCGCCCGGGCCGAACAGGACGCTGGTGTTGTAGAGCCGACCGCCGGGAGCGCCGGTCTCCAGCACGGAGCCCGCCAGGAGGGTGACCTTCCGGGCCCGGGCCAGCTCCGCCATGCGGCTGAGCGTGGGCCCGTCGAGGGACTCGGCGGCGCCCGGACGCTCAGGCTCGGGGCCCATCCAGGCGAAGTTCTCCGGCAGACCGACCAGGCGGGCTCCCAGGTCGACGGCTTGATTGACGAGGCGGGTGGCGGTCTCGAGGTTGTGGACCTTGTCCGCGGTGGACACCATCTGGGCGGCGGCGACGAGGTGCATGGGGACGTTATATCTCCCTGCACACGCGTAAACCCCCGGGAATCCTCGCGCGGCGATGGCGAGGTGCGGGAAGGCGAGGTGCGTCCTTCCTTTACACCCCGAGGGAGCGTGTGTTACGGACGCCCCCGACATTTTTCGACGCAGTTCCTTTCGAAAAGTGGGCCGCCGTGCCCGCTTTTTGCGTTTTTGGAGACACGCTTCCCGGTATGGAGTCGAAGAACCTCAAGCAGACGGTGGAGGAGCGAGCCCTCGCGGCGCTCGATCCCATCGTCGCGGCCGAAGGCCTGGAGCTGGTGGACCTGGAGTTTGTCCGCGAGCGCGAAGGCTGGGTGCTTCGTCTCTTCATCGACAAACCGGGCGGGCGGGTGGGTCTGGACGAGTGCAGCCAGGTGTCGCGCGCCGTGGATCCGGTGCTCGATGTGGAGGACTTCATCCCCCACGAGTACAGCCTGGAAGTGTCCAGCCCCGGGGTGAACCGGCCCTTGAGCAAGCCGGCGCACTTCGAGCGGGTGAAGGGCCAGAAGATCAAGGTGAAGACCTTCGGCCCCCTGGGCGAGCCTCCACGCAAGAACTTCACCGGCACGCTCACCGAGGTGGCGGCCGACGCCATCTCAGTGGACGTTGAAGGGGCGGGAAGCTTCCGCATCGCCTTCAAGGACATCGCCAAGGCCCATCTGGAGTTCGAGTTCTAGACGTCGACATACAGGGCGCCCCGTTCGTGCCGGGGCACCCGTGGACCCTTTCGGAGAAGACCATGCCCACGCAAGCCAACCCGGCCGTCAACCTCAACCTCGTCCTCGATCAGGTCGCCAAGGACAAGGGCATCGAGCGGTCCGTTCTCATCGCCACGCTGGAAGACGCGATGAAGACCGCGGCGAAGAAGCACTTCGGCCAGGACCGCAACCTCGAGGCCAAGTACGACGTCGAGAAGGGGGTGGTGGAGCTGTTCCAGGCCATCACCGTCGTCGAGGAGATCACGGATCCGGTTCAGGCGGTGAACCAGATCACCATGGCCGAGTCGCACAAGAAGGGCATGGAAGTGGAGCCCGGTGACGAGCTCGTCTTCCAGATCTTCTACCGGGACGAGGACGCCGCCGAGGCGAAGGCGCAGGACGACCAGTACGGGGACATCCTCCGGCTGAAGACGTTCCGCCGGGGCTTCGGTCGCATCGCCGCGCAGACGGCCAAGCAGGTCATCTTGCAGCGCACGCGCGACGCCGAGCGCGAGAACGTCTTCAACGAGTACCGCGACCGCAAGAACGAGATCGTCACGGGCATCGCCCGCCGGTTCGAGCGCGGCAACATCATCGTGGACCTGGGCCGCGCCGAGGCCGTGTTGCCGGTGCGCGAGCAGGTGCCGCGTGAGACGTACCGCCCGGGCGACCGCGTGCAGGCCTACGTGCTGGACGTGCTGCGCGAGTCCAAGGGACCGCAGATCGTCCTGAGCCGCGCCTCCGTGAACCTGCTCACCAAGCTCTTCGAGATGGAAGTCCCGGAGATCGCCGAGGGCATCGTCGTCATCGAGGCGGCGGCCCGCGAGCCGGGCGGCCGCGCGAAGATCGCCGTGTCCAGCCGCGACTCGGACGTGGATCCGGTGGGCGCGTGCGTGGGCATGAAGGGCAGCCGCGTGCAGGCGGTGGTGCAGGAGCTGCGCGGCGAGAAGATCGACATCGTCCCGTTCGACGAGGATCCGGCGCGCTTCGTGTGCTCGGCCCTGGCCCCCGCGGAGGTCAGCCGCGTCATCATCGACGAGGCCAACCACGCGATGGAGCTCATCGTCCCGGATGATCAGCTCAGCCTGGCCATCGGTCGGCGCGGGCAGAACGTGCGCCTGGCGGCGCAGCTCACGGGCTGGAAGCTGGACATCAACAGCGAGAGCCGCGTGCGCGAGATGCGCGAGTTCGCGAACCGCTCGCTGGGCTCGCTGCCGGGCGTCAACGAGATGCTCATCGAGACGCTCTACGCGCACGGCTTCCGCCAGGCCAAGGACGTGGCCGAGGCGAACGCCGAGGTGGTGGCGCAAATCCCGGGCATCGACCCGGCGCGCATCCCGGCCATGCAGGAGGCCGCGCGCAAGCGGATGGCCGAGGACCACGCGGAGCTGTCCCGCATGGACTACGAGCGGGAGCAGGCCCGTCTGGCCGAGGCTCGCCGCCACCCGGACGAACTGTCCCAGGCCGAGCGCATGGCGCGCGTGCGTGGCGTCGGCGAGAAGACCATCGAGCAGCTGATGCTGGCGGGCTACCGCACGGTGGAAGACATCGCCAACGAGAAGGATCTGGCCAAGCTGGGCGATGTGCCCGGCGTGGGCATCAAGAAGGCCCGTCAGCTCAAGAGCGCGGCGGAGAACTACCTCGTGGAGGAGGCCAAGCTGCGCGCCGAACTGAATGCCGAGCGGGGGACGATGGCTCCTCCCGCGGAGCAGTCGGGCGGCGCGGACGTCACCAAGTCACCGTAAGCTAGGAGGAAGGGGCGATGCGGCGAGCACCCGGCCGCTCTGCGGATTATAGAACGGAGTCCGTTGCGTCAGGCCCGATGCGCGCATGCGTCGGGTGCGGTTTGCGGCGACCCCAGGCGGAGCTGACCCGGTTCGTGGTAGGTCCCCAGGGCGTCGTGGTCGCGGACGGGAAACGGAGACTGCCCGGAAGAGGTGCGTACCTCTGCGGTGCCGGTTGTCTGACGGCGGCGCTGAAGCGGAAGGCGTTTGGACGTGCCTTTCGTGGAAAGGCGGGGCAGGTTGACCCGTCGCAGCTCGGGCGTGCATGGAAGCCTGGGTCAGAGGGTGGTGGTGGGGTGTCGGGGGGGAGTGGGTAATACGGACCACTCGCACACATTTTCGGGTTTGGACTAGGGTGCTGCGCCCCGGTATCGGCGGAGCAGAAGGCCAATCAAAGTATGTCGAAGAAGCGCGTCCACGAAATCGCCAAGGAGCTCAAGAGCCACGGGATTGAGCTCGACAACAAGGAGGTCGTCACCGAGCTCGCTGGGCTCGGTTACGACGTCAAGAGCCACTCGTCCTCGCTCGATGACGACCAAGCGACCGCTGCCGTCCAGAAGATCTTGGACAAGCGCAAGCCCAAGCAGGCCGCTCCTCCCGTGGCGGCCAAGGGCTTCGTCGTGCGCCGCAAGGTGGGTCCGCCCGCCGGGGCGTCCGCCGACTCCATGAGCGACGGGTCGCACGGCGCGGCCGAGTCCGCTCCGGAGGCGTACGAGCCCGCCATGGAGGCGCCCGCCGCTGTCGAGGCGGAGCCCGCCCATGTGGCCGCGCCGTCTGCGGCCGAGCCTCCTCCCTCCGTCGAGGCGCCTCGCGCCGCTGAGGCCTCGGCGTCCGAGGCTCCGGCTGCTGTCGCCGCGCCTCAAGTTCCTCCTTCCGCCGCTGAGGCGACCCCGGCCCCCGAGGCCCCGGTCGCTGCGGCAACTGCAGCAACTTCCCCGCCTCCCGCCCCCACGCCGCCCCCGGCCGTGGAGGCTCCTCGCGCAGCGGCGCCGCCTCCGGCCGCGCCTCTGCGCACGCCTGCCCAGGAGAGTACCCACTTGCCCCAACCCCCCTCGCGGTCACCCGTTCCACCCACCGTTCGGACGCCTTCCTCTTCCTCGTCGACGTCCGCGACGGTCATCTCCCGCGGATCCGGCTACGTGCCGCGCGTCGGTGGTCCTGGGGGCGGCCGTCCGGGTGGACCCGGTGGTCCTGGCGGTCGTCCGGGTGGTCCCGGCGGTCCGGGTGGACGCCCGGGTGGACCCGGTGGCCCTGGCGGTCGTCCGGGTGGTCCTGGTGGGCAGGGTGGACGCCCAGGCGCGCCCATGCAGGGACGTCCGGGCCAGGGGCCCGTGCGCCCCTCGAGCCCTCTGCAGGCGACGGGTTCTCCTTCGTCGCAGCCCGCGGTTCCGGGCGGTCCCACCATCATGGTGGGCGGCATCCCGCACGCCCCGGTGGCTCCGGGCGCCGCTCCGGCGCGCCCCACGGCCACGCAGGCCGTCGTCATCTCGCGTCCGCTCATCCAGGTTCGCCGGGTGACGCCGACCACGACCCAGGCCAAGCAGTACCCCATGGCTCCGGGTCGCACGGCGCTCGGCACCGAGAAGCGTGAGTACAAGGTCGTCCCGGATCACCTGGGCCGTGGCCGCGAACTGGTGGACGTCTCCAAGAACAAGGAGCGGGGCCAGCGCAAGCGCACGGGGGGTGAGACCACCAGCGTGTCGAAGCAGGAACTGTCCGACATGGTCTGGGGGCGGGTCGCCATCCCCATTCGCGGCAAGAAGAAGAAGCCGACGAAGAAGGGCGCCAAGACCCAGATCACCCAGATGGCCGAGGAGAAGAAGGTCATCAAGATCCAGGAGGGCATCAGCGTCTCCGACCTGGGGCAGCGCATGGGCGTGCGCACCGCGGACATCATCAAGAAGCTGATGGGCATGCAGAAGATGGCCACGGCGAATCAGGTCATCGACTCGGCCACCGCGGAGCTCATCGCCATCGAGTACGGCTGGAAGATCGAGCGCGTGGGCTTCGAAGTGGAGGACTACCTGCCCGAGGTGGTCGCCCGTCCCGAGGACGAGCGTCCGCGCCCGCCGGTCGTCACCATCATGGGCCACGTCGACCACGGAAAGACGAGCCTCCTGGACGCGATCCGGCAGGCCAACGTGGCGAGCGGCGAGGCCGGTGGCATCACCCAGCACATCGGCGCGTACAGCGTGACGACGGCGCGCGGTGACGTGACGTTCCTGGATACGCCGGGCCACGAGGCCTTCACGTCCATGCGCGCTCGCGGCGCGAACGTGACGGACATCGTGGTGCTGGTGGTGGCCGCCGACGACGGCGTGATGCCGCAGACGGTGGAGGCCATCAAGCACGCCAAGCAGGCCGAAGTGCCCATCGTCGTCGCCATCAACAAGATCGACGTGCCGGGCGCCAACCTGGACCGCGTGAAGAAGGACCTGGCCAACCACGAGCTGACGCCCGAGGAGTGGGGCGGCGACACCATCATGGTGCCCGTCTCGGCCAAGACGAAGCAGAACCTGGACCTGCTGCTGGAGAACTTGGCCCTGCAGGCCGAGGTGCTCGAGCTGACGGCCAACCCGACGCGTCCGTCGGTGGGCGCCATCGTCGAGGCGAAGCTGGAGCGCGGCCGGGGCCCGGTGGCCACGGTGCTGGTGCAGGAGGGCACGCTGAAGCTGGGCGACGCCATCGTCACCGGAACGCACTACGGCCGAGTCCGCGCGATGAACAACAGCCGTGGCGAGCAGGTGAAGGAAGTCAAGCCGGGCTACTGCGCGGAGGTCGTCGGTCTGTCCGGCGTGCCCACCGCGGGCGACGCCATCAACGTGGTGTCCGACGAGAAGGCGGCCAAGCAGATCGCCGAGCACCGCGGCATGAAGGAGCGTCAGTCCGAGCTCAGCAACGTCAGCCGCGAGTCGCTGGAGCAGCTGTTCGCCAAGACGAAGGCGGGCGGCGGTCCCAAGGAGCTGCGCGTCGTCATCAAGGCGGACGTGCAGGGCTCGGCGGAGGCGGTGCGCCAGGCGGTGGAGAAGCTGTCCACGCACAAGGTCCGGACGGAGATCATCCAGACCGGCGTGGGCGCCATCACCGAGACGGACGTCATGCGCGCGGGTGCCTCGAAGGGCCTCGTCGTGGGCTTCAACGTGAAGCCCGAGTCCGGCGCGGAGGCCGCGGCCAAGGCTCAAGAGGTGAAGCTCCAGACGTACTCCATCATCTACGAACTCATCGATGGGGTTCGGACGCGGATGGAGGAGCTCCTGGAGCCCATCCGCACCGAGCGCAAGCTGGGTCGCGCGGAGGTGCGCAACACCTTCAACGTGCCCCGCCTGGGAACGATCGCCGGTGCCGCCGTGTTGGATGGCGTCATCAAGCGTGGCTCGCTCGTGCGCCTCATGCGCGAGAACAAGCAGTTGTTCGCAGGGAAGATGGCCTCGTTGCGTCGCTTCAAGGATGACGTCAAGGAGGTCGCGCAGGGCTTCGAATGCGGTATCGGCATCGAGAACTTCAACGACCTCAAGCCCGGTGACATCATCGAGGCCTACGAGATCGAAGAGACTCGCCAGAGCCTCAACTAGCTGAGGCGCTGAGCACCCTCGACGCCCCCTGGGAAGGAACCCAACCTTCCCAGGGCTGACGATGCTGTGACGACCCTCTCTTGAGAGGGAGGTCGTCCAGCATGGGGGACATTCATGTTTGTAGGTGTCGCACGCCTCACCCTGCAGATTCCGGACAGCGCGTCGCTGAAGTCCAAGCGGCAGGTTCTCCGCCGGGTGATGGATCGCGTGAAGGCCCGTTTCAACGTGGCCGTGGCCGAGGTGGATGAGCAGGATCTCTGGCAGAAGGCCGCGGTCGGGCTCTCCGTGGTCGGCAATGACCGCCGCCACGTGGACGAGCAGATGGAGAAGATCATCCACTTCGTGGAAGAGATGTACGTGGCGCCCCTGATGGCTCGGGAGACGGAGATTGTCGCCTTTGGCGATCAGCTCTTCTCCGGGGCGGGCGCCCCTGAGCGTGTTCGCACGGAGCGCCTGTCGGCGGAGGACGCGGATGAACCCGCGTCTATCGAGGCGGCGAGCGCGCACACCGAAGCGGCGATCGCCCGGTTCCTGCGCGGCGACCGCTCGCTGGCGGAGGCCGAGGGGATGGGGACGTGGGAGGAGCGGCATGACGGGGCCTCGTCCGGCCCTGTGGTGCGCCCGGTGCCCGGTGGCGCTGAGATGACCCTGGACGAAGCGCGGGCCCGGGCCCGCTCGCTGCGCAACCCACGAGATTGGGAGAAGAAATGACGACGCATTCACGCCCTGAGCGCGTGGGGCAGGAAATCCAGGCGGCCGTGGCCGACCTGCTGGCGCGGGGCTCGCTGCGGGATCCCCGCATCGGCTACATCACCATCACCGGCGTGAAGGTCTCTCCGGACCTGCGCGTGGCCCGTGTGTACTACTCGATGCTTGGCACCGAGAAGGAGCGCTCCGACACGCAGGAGGGGTTGGATGCGGCGAAGGGCTTCGTGCGCCGTGAGGTGACGTCGGTGGTGAAGCTGCGCGTGTCGCCGGAAATCTTCTTCTCCTTCGATGCGTCCATTGGCGAGGGCGACAAGATCGATCGTCTCCTGCGCGAGGTCCGGGGCAAGGAAGGCTGGTAGTTCCTCGCTCGGCCCCCCATCATAGGTACGGCATGGACGGCGTCCTGGTCATCGACAAGCCGACTGGACCCACGTCATTCGACGTGGTCCGGCAGGTGCGCACCCTCCTGAAGGTGAAGAAGGCGGGCCACACGGGGACCCTGGACCCCATGGCCACCGGTGTGTTGCCGGTGTGCTTGGGAGACGCCACCAAGGTGGCGGGCTACATCACCGAGGGCGACAAGGCCTACGACGCCGTCGTGCGCCTGGGGCAGGAGACGGACACCCAGGACGCGCAGGGCAAGGTGCTGGCGACGGCGCCCGTCCCCGCGCTCACGGCGGCGCTGCTGGAGTCCGCGCTCACGTCCTTTCGGGGGACGTTCGAGCAGGTCCCGCCGATGTACTCGGCGGTGAAGGTGGCGGGCAAACGACTCTACGAGCTGGCTCGGGCCGGCGAGGAGATCGAGCGCGCCAGCCGCACCGTCACGGTGTACGAGCTGGTGCTGCGCGACTTCTCGGCGGATCGCCTGTGGCTGTCCGTGCGCTGCTCCAAGGGCTTCTTCGTGCGCACGCTGGCCGCGGACCTGGGGCGCGCGCTCGGATGTGGCGCGCATCTCGAGTCGCTGCGGCGGACCGGAAGCGGTCCCTTCACGCTGGCGCGGGCCCTGCCGCTCGCGGAGCTGGGCGCGCTGGCGGCGGCGGGCGCGGTGGCCGGGCGGCTCGTCTCCATGTCGGACGCGCTCACGGAGCTGCCGGCGGTGCGCGTGTCCGCGGAGGATGCGCGTCGCGTCTCGCATGGTGTGCCGGTGGAAGTGTCGCCGGTGCCCGGGCGGGTGCGCGTGCTCGGTCCCGAGGATGCGCTGCTCGCGGTGGGCGAGGTCGTCTCGGGCCGGCTGCGCTACCTGCGCGTGCTCGTCTGACGGAGCGCGCGGCCCGTGTTCCCCTCCCAGGAAGTGACCGTGGTGGTGGCCCCAGCGCTGCGCGGCGCCTTTGACGGCCGGCGCGAGCTGCGCCTGGGCGTGCCAGTGCCCTCGTCGGTGGGCGACGTGGTGGAGACCCTGCTGAAGCTCTATCCCAGCGCGCGCAAGCTCTTGCTGAGTGAGCGGGCGGGCGGGCCGGCGGTCTACCTGCACCTGGCGCTGGACGCGGGGGCCGGCGAGGCGTGGGCGCAGGAGGTGTCCGAGCCAGCCCAAGGCCGCACGCTGTACGTCTTCGCACTGTCGCGCCCGTCGCCTGGTGGGCGTGCGGGCGTCGATGGTTGACCCTACGGGGTGTGAAGCTTATAAGCCCCCCGCTCGTTAGAAGCACATGGCCGGGTCTGTACCCCTCCGCGGACCCAGGCGACGCGAGCAGTTACCCCGGAGCGGGCACGAGGTTGAAGTCCATGTCGTTGCATCACGAGCGCAAGACCGAGCTGGTGTCGAAGTTCCGTACCCACGAGACGGACACGGGCTCTCCCGAGGTGCAGGTGGCGCTGCTGTCCGAGCGCATCAACATGCTCACCGAGCACTTCAAGACCCACAAGAAGGACCACCACTCTCGGCGCGGTCTGCTGAAGCTGGTGGGCCAGCGCCGCCGGTTGCTGGACTACCTGAAGACGAAGGATGTGGCCCGATACAAGAAGCTCATCGAGGGCCTCGGCATCCGCAAGTAAGCACTTGAAGCACCCGGGGCGCTGGCACACACCAGCGCCCCGCGCGTTTTGAAGAGGAAGTAGACGTCGCAGCACGAGGGTGAGGGGCGGGCAAGGGAGTGGTGCCGGCGGGGTTTTTGGTTTCCGTTCGGACCGGCCGACCTGAAGTCTTGGGTGGGCGGGTGCGATCAGGGATCAAGAGTTCCGCGACATCCCTCCGGCGCTCCGCAACGGAGCCCTTCGCAGTACAGGCCGCGGTTGCCTGTCATGCGCCTGTCCCAGGCCCTGGCGACCGCTCAATCCATGAAGGCCCCTTCCGGGCGGCCCGGCCCCACCATGGGGTGGCCGTGTCTGGCGCGGGTCTTCGCCCCCAGCAGGACACAGAGGCGTGAAGGACATGCTGAAGAAGAGCGTCAAGATTGGCGAGAGCGAGCTGAGCATCGAGGTGGGTCGTCTGGCCAAGCAGGCCGACGGCGCCGTGGTGGTTCGCTATGGCGACACCATGCTGCTCGTCACGGCGGTGAGCGCGCGCGAGAAGAAGGACGTCGACTTCCTCCCGCTCACCGTGGAGTACCAGGAGAAGCTGTACTCGGCGGGCCGCATCCCCGGCAGCTACTTCAAGCGCGAGGGTCGGCTCACGGAGAAGGAGACGCTGGCCAGCCGTCTGGTGGACCGCTCGTGCCGCCCGCTGTTCCCGGATGGGTACGCGTACGAGACGCAGGTCATCGCGAGCGTCATCTCCGCGGATCCGGAGAACGAGGGCGACATCCACGGCATCACCGGCGCGTCCGCGGCGCTGTGGGTGTCGGACATCCCGTTCAACGGTCCCATCGCGGGCATCCGCGTGGGCCGCGTGGCGGGTCAGCTCGTCGCCAACCCCACGCTGAAGCAGCGTGAGCAGAGCGACCTGGACCTGGTGATGGCCGTCAGCCGCGAGGCCATCGTCATGGTGGAGGGTGGCGCCGAGGAGGTCAGCGAGGCGGACATGGTGGCCGCGCTCGAGTTCGGCTTCAAGTCGGCCCAGCCCGCGCTGGACCTGCAGGACGAGCTGCGCCGCGAGCTGAAGAAGACGGTGCGCGCGTTCGACAAGGGCGCGGCGGTGGATGACGCCCTGCGCGCCAAGGTGCGCGAGCTGGCGATGGACGGCATCAAGGCCGGCTACTCGGTGAACGAGAAGGGCGCGCGCTACGAGGCGCTGGGCAAGGCGAAGAAGGAGACCGTCGCCAAGCTGAAGGAGCAGATGGGCGACGCCTTCACGCCGCTCGTCGAGAAGCACGCCAAGTCGGTGGTCGAGGACCTGAAGTACGAGCACATGCGCGAGCTCACCGTGAACGGTGGCCGCATCGGTGGCCGCGGTCACGACGTGGTGCGCTCCATCACCTGTGAAGTGGGCGTGCTCCCGCGCACCCACGGCAGCGCGGTGTTCACCCGTGGCGAGACGCAGGCGCTCGTGGTGGCCACGCTCGGCACCAGCGAGGACGAGCAGCGGTTGGAGCTGCTGAGCGGCATGGCGTTCAAGCGCTTCATGCTGCACTACAACTTCCCGCCGTTCAGCGTGAACGAGACCAAGCCGCTGCGCGGCCCGGGCCGGCGTGAGATTGGCCACGGCGCCCTGGCGGAGCGCGCGCTGCGCAACATGGTCCCGAAGAGCGAGTCGTTCCCCTACACGGTTCGCCTCGTGTCGGACATCCTCGAGTCCAACGGCTCCTCGTCCATGGCCTCGGTGTGCGGTGGCACGCTGGCGCTGATGGACGCGGGCGTCCCCATCAAGTCGCCGGTGGCCGGCATCGCCATGGGTCTGGTGAAGGAGGGCGAGAAGGTCGCCATCCTGTCGGACATCCTCGGTGACGAGGACCACCTGGGCGACATGGACTTCAAGGTCTGTGGCACCACGAAGGGCATCACGTCCATCCAGATGGACATCAAGATCACCGGCCTCACCACGGAGATCATGAGCCGCGCGCTGGAGCAGGCGCGCCAGGGCCGCATCCACATCCTGGGCGAGATGCTCAAGACGCTGGCGGTGCCGCGCAAGGAGATCAGCCAGTACGCGCCGCGCATCACGACCATCCAGATTCGTCCCGAGTTCATCAAGAACGTCATCGGGCCGGGCGGCAAGGTCATCAAGGACATCATCGCCCGCACGGGTGCCGCGATTAACATCGAGGACAGCGGCCGGGTGGACATCGCGAGCGCCAACGGCGATTCCGTGAAGGCGGCCATCGCGATGATCCAGGCGCTCACGCGCGAGGCGGAGATCGGGAAGATCTACACGGGCACGGTGCGGAAGATCGCCGAGTTCGGCGCCTTCGTGGAGTTGTTCCCGGGCACCGACGGCCTCATCCACATCTCCGAGCTGTCCGACAAGCGCGTCAAGAGCGTGTCCGACGTGCTGAAGGAGGGCGACGAGGTGCTGGTGAAGGTCGTCAGCATCGACAAGACGGGCAAGATTCGTCTGTCGCGCAAGGAGGCCATGGCCGAGCGCGCTGCCACGCAGCAGCAGGGCGCCGAGGCCGTTGCCGCCGCCCCCGCGGCCACGCAGCCGGACGCGAAGGCCTAAGCCTCTCGCTTTCGCGCGGTGACTTCGCCCCTTTCCGCCACGATGCGGGAAGGGGCGTTTTCTTTTCCGAAGGTCCGCGCTTAGACCGGTGATGGGGGCTCGTGCGTAGATGCGAGCGCGCCATCTTGGAGGGCCTTCGTGTCGCCTCGACCTCCCGCCGCCTCCGCGCGGCCCACCAGCTTCTTGAGCGATGTGTCGCGGCTGCTGGGAGGCCTGCGCTGGGTGTTCATGCCCCTGGGGCTGCTGGCGCTGGTGGCGGTGGGCGTGCACGCGGCGGCGAACACGCTGGATGACCGACTGCTGTGGGCGGTGGATCGGGCCGACGCGGCGTTCGACCACTTCGTGGGCCGGTGGGATGCCACCGCGTTCCTGGTCGACTGGGTGTCGCTGGCGCGGCGCACGCGCATTGCTCGCGCGTTGGCGCTGGCGTGGGAGCTGTCCGCGGACCTGATGCTGGCGCTGCCCGCGCTGGGCTATCGCGAGCGCGCTCCGGCGACAGGGGCCGAGGCGTGGCGCGCGGCCCTGGGGCAGGAGGATTCGCCCTCGTGGCGGGCCCTGTGGACGCGCTGCCTTCGCCAGCCCACGCCCATGCGGTGGATCCGCCCGCTGGCCACGGCGGCGGTGGCGCTGGCGGGGGCGTGCGCGGTGGCGCGGCTCGTTCAGGGAACGGTGTACCTGTCGTGGCGCGAGCTGATGGGCGATGGGGCGGCGCACGTGGCCGCGCGAGGGCTCGCGCTCGGGGCGCTGGGGGGCGTGTTGGCTTCGCTGGGCTGGCGCGCGGTGCTGCGCAACCTCCAGCATGCGGATGCGGTCTGTGCGGCGGAGTCGGGCCGGCGCGCGTGGACGCGGGGCCTCTTGGGATGCGCGCTCGTGGTTCCCTTGGCGATCGCGGCCGTGGTGGATGCCTCGCCCGTGCTGTCCTTCCTGCGGTGACGAGGGGCCATGTTCCTGCGACGCTCGAAGGGACTGCTGGACTTCGCGATGGCCGCGCTCTGCATCTGGGCCGCGTACCACCACACGCCCGCGGGCGCGCTGGCTCGGCGAGCGGGGGCCTGGGCGCTGGGGGTCCCCACTTCGGCTCGGCCGCTGCTCGCGTACTACGACGGCGGCGCGGACTCCGACAGCCCCACCGTGGTGGGGGCTCCCGAGGGCGCGCTCGCGCACCCGTTGTCGGATGACGAGGCCCTGGCGTGGGGTGTTCACCTGTCGCTCGTGGGGATGGATCCGCGTGCCCGGGAGCGTGCCCTCGGGGCAGCCCAGGTGCTGGGGCTCTCGCCCTCGCTGCTGCTCGATGCTCGGGAAGGGCCTGGCGCCGCGCGGAGGCTGCTCGCGGCGTTGGCGGCGGACTTTCCCGACGAGGAGGCTCGGCTGACGGCGGCCTTCGCGGGGGCCGCGCCCGCGCGCTACGCGGTGGAGCGGGTGCGCGCGGAGGGGCAGTCGCCGACGCTGGAGCGCCTCTCTCGGCAGCTCCCACCTGGGTTCGAGAGCGCGTCCACGGGGGCTGCTCGGGCGCTGGCGCTCGCCACGGCCTTCGCGCTGGCGTGGCCCGTGCCGGAGGGGACTCCGGTGACGAGTCCCTTCGGCTATCGCGTCCACCCCGTGCTGGGCACTCGCAAGCTGCACACCGGAGTGGACCTGGGCGTGCGCTCGGGCACCTCGGTGGTGGCGGTGGCTGCGGGCGTGGTCCGCCGGGCGAGCGAGGACGCGGTGAACGGCCGCGTGCTCGTGGTGGACCATGGGCGGGGCGTGACGACGGCGTACTGTCACAACTCGGAGCTGCTCGTCCGGGTGGGCGAGCGCATCGAGCGAGGGCAGGTGATTGCTCACTCCGGCAGCACGGGGCGCTCCACGGGGCCTCATCTGCATTACCAACTGGAGCTGGCCGCGCAGCCGGTGGACCCCCTGCGCTTCCGGACCCATGTGCGCGTGGCGGGGGGCGGCACGGAGCTGTGAGGTCCCGTGATTCCGGTCGCGGACGACCTCGCGGGTGGAGCCAGGATGGCGCCCGTGGTAGTGCGCGCCCATGTCTTCCCCCCTCACGTTGAAGGTGCGCCGCGTCCGAGCGCACACGGACCCACTGCCCCTGCCACGCTACGAGTCGGCGCAGGCCGCGGGGCTCGACCTGCGGGCGGACATCGAGGGCGAGCTGGTGCTGGGGCCGCTGGAGCGGAAGGTGGTCCCCACCGGGCTGGCGCTCGCCCTCCCGCCCGGGTTCGAGGGGCAGGTCCGGCCGCGCTCCGGGCTGGCGTTGCGCCATGGCATCACCCTGCTCAACTCCCCTGGGACGGTGGACGCCGACTACCGCGGCGAGGTGCAGGTCATCCTGGTGAACCTGTCCCAAGAGGCTTTCACGGTGCGCCGGGGCGACCGGGTGGCCCAGCTGGTGGTGGCGCCCGTTACCCAGGTGGCGCTGCGCGAGGTGGAGGTCCTGGACGCCACGGAGCGGGGGGGGAACGGGTTCGGCTCCACGGGGCTCTGACGACCTGCGTCGCAACGTCGTTCCTTGATGGCGGGGGAGCGTGCAGAATATGAGGTTCTGGCCGTCCGCAGAGGCGGCCCGCCTGGCCCTGGAGTCCGACCCCTTTGCTCTGCTACCGCTGCGGCAGTCACGTCCCCGAGACGTCCGACACGTGTCCCACTTGCGGCCTCAAGTCCGACGCCGCCGCGCGCCAGGCCGCTGGCGTCGCGCGCAAGCGGGGAGGGGACAGCGCGCCCTACAAGCCGGGAGACGTCGTCGCCGGCCGTTACGCCATCCAGGAGCTGGTGGGCTCGGGGCCTTTGGGCTTCGTGTTCCGCGCGCAGGACCAGGCGATTGACGTGGAGGTGGCGCTCAAGGCCATCCAGTCACGGCTGGTGCAGCAGCCCGAGGAGCGCACGCAGTTCTCGCTGTCGCTGCGCGTGGGCAAGAAGCTCAACCACCCCAACCTCGCGCGCGTCTACGAAGAGGGCCTGGATGGGGACCGGCCGTTCTTCACCATGCAGTTGCTGGAGGGCACCACCCTTCGTCGGATGATGGAGCAGCGCGCGCAGCGCGGGCACCTCTTCTCGATGAAGGAAGTGGAGCCGCTGCTCGCGCAGATGGCGGCGGCGCTGGATGGGGCGCACCGCTTCGGGCCGCACTCGGACCTGAAGCCGGAGAACGTCCTCGTCCTGCCGGACATGGTGAAGGTGACGGACTACGGCCTGGGGTTGGCCGTGCCGCACCTGCCCTTCTCGCAGGCGCAGAAGGGGCACCGCGCGGACATCTACATCGCGCCCGAGTACATGAACGGCGGTGAGCTGGACACGCGCATGGACGTGTACTCGCTCGGCGTCATCGTGGGCGAGATGATCACCGGGCTGGTGCCGGACGGGAGCATCCCGGAGCTGCTGGTGAAGCACCCGGATTTGCCGCCGCACTTCGAGGCGCTCTATCGCCGCGCCCTCAACGGCAATCCGCTGGCGCGGCCCAAGACGGCGGGCGAGTTCCACGCCGAGTTCGTCAACGTGATGCAGCGCTCGCCCGGCGCCGCGACCCGCGTGCGCGCCGTGCCGAGCGCCGAGTCGCTGGCGCAGGCCGCTGCCGCCCGCGCCGCCAGCCGCCTGCCGCCGCCCGTGCCCACGGGCCTGTTGCCGTCGATGGAGAGCAGTGAGCCGTTCCCGGTCGCCGCGCCGCGCGTGCCCGCTCCACCTCCGGCGATGGAGGAGGAAGAGCCGCCTCCGGATGCCACGCAGCCGCTCGATGCGGCGACGCTGGCGATGATCCTCAACGCCCAGTCGAAGTCGAAGGGCCTCGGGGGCGACGCATCTCCGGCCGCCACGCTGCAGGACCTGCACTCCGTGGCGCGCGCTTCCGCGGAGCCCACGCTCGACGCTCGCTCCGCACGGCAGGGGGACTTCGACGCGCGGTCCTCTCCGCGAGCCGAGCCGTTGCAGGAGGCTCGCTCGGCGGCTCGCTCCGAGCCCGCGCCGGATCCGCGCTCCGCGCCGCGAGCGGCCCCAGCGCCCGACGCGCGCCCCGCGCCGCGAGGCGAGTCCGCACTCGACGGTCGTTCCTCGCCGTCGCTGGAAGCGCGTCCGTCCGCTCGGCCTGAGTCCGCATCCGACGGGCGGTCTTCGCCGCGAGCGGAGCCGCTGCCCGATGGACGCCAGGCGGCCCGTGCGGCTCCGGAGCCAGCGCGTCCGCCGCAGCCTCGTCCCGGGGACGTGGCCACGTTGCAGGACATGCGCTCGGTTCCTCGGGGCCCCGCGCGTACGTTGGACACGATGCAGAGCGCTTCGCGGGCGTCGCCCCGCGCGGAGTCTTCTCCCGCGACCTCGGGCATGCGCACGGCGCCGCGCAACATGGATTTGTCGCCGACGATGTCCGGGGCCCGTTCGGCGCCCAAGCTGCCACCGGGTTCCACGGGCGCGCTGCGCATGGCCCAGGTGGCACGGGCGGCTCGTGCGCGCTCGCGGGCCATCATGTGGCTCGTCATCCTCGGCGGCGCGGGCGTGGGTCTGGGCGCGGGCGGTGGCTGGCTCGTGCTGCATCGCCGAGCGCAGCAGGTCGAGGCCGCGTCCGTGGGGCCTGGGCCGGCGGTGCCCGCGCGGCCCGCGCCCACCGCGACGGGAGAGCCGGCGGGTGGCGTGCCGGTGGCGGTGGTGCCCTCGGAGCGGTGCCCGGTGGGGATGAAGTGGGTGAGCGGCGGGACGTTCAAGATGGGGACCCCGCCCGACGACAAGCTCGCGTTTGTCGACGAGCGGCCGCTCCAGAACGTGCAGGTGGCGTCCTTCTGCGTGGATGAATACGAATACCCCAACCGCGCTGGTGAGCCTCCCCACGTGCAGGTGAGCTGGGAAGAGGCGAAGTCGCTGTGCGAGAGCGAGGGCAAGCGGCTTTGCACGGAGGAGGAGTGGGAGAAGGCGTGCAAGGGCCCCGGGAACTCGCGCTTCCCGTACCGCACCGACAACGGCTCGACCTTCAACCCGGACGCCTGCAACACCGAGGACAAGGCCAAGAAGGACCGCGCTCTGGCGCCCTCTGGACAGTTCAAGCAGTGCAGGTCGGGATATGGCGTTGCGGACATGTCCGGCAACGTGGCGGAGTGGACGGCCACGCGTCATGGTGCGAACGCGGGCTTCACCCAGAAGGGCGGCTCCTTCGATGGGCCGGACTACGCCGTGCGGTGCTCCGCGCGAAAGAACGGAGTGCCCGAGGAGAAGTCGGACATGATCGGGTTGCGATGCTGCGCGGGCGTGGGCCCATGAGCCGACGGGCCCTCGCGTTCCTTGTCGCACTGCTGCCGGTGGCGGTCTTCGCGCAAGGGGCTTCCGGGCCGGCGCGTCCGCTCGTGGTGGCGGTGAAGTCCGCGAACCTGGCGCCGTATGCGTCGCTCGTCGCGGGGTTCTCGTCCGAGGCGCGAGCCGAGGTCTCGGAGGTGCTGCTGGAGGACAATGCCGCGTCCGCGGCGCGTGCCTTCAAGAAGCTGGCGCAGCAGAAGCCCGCGCTCGTGCTGGCGCTGGGGCCGCTGGCGGCCAACGCGGCCCGGCGCTCGCTGGGCGAGGACGTGCCAGTCCTCTTCGCCATGGTGCCGTACTACGAGAAGTACGGTCTGGAGGGCCCCAACCTCACCGGCATCTCGCTCACCAGTGACTTCGTTCCGGAACTCACCGCGCTCCAGGCCGCGGCGCCGCAGGCCCGCCGCGTGGGCATCGTGCATGACCCGCGCTATTCGGCGGCCACGGTGACGCGCGCGCAGGCGGCGGCCACGTCCCTGGGGATGACCGTCGTCCCGCTCGAGGTCGATTCGCAGGCGCGAGTCGACAAGGTGTTGGAGGGCGCGGCGGGCAAGGTGGACGGGCTGCTGATGGTGGCGGACAAGACGGTGGGCAACGCGTCCGTCGTCCAGTCGCTCATCGCGTTCTGTGGCGCGCGGCGGGTGCCGCTCATCGCGCTCACACCCAGCCAGGTGAAGGAGGGCGCCATGCTGGCGCTGTCTCCGAGTCCCCTGGCCATCGGTCAGCAAGCGGGACGGCTGGCCAATCGCATCATCCATGAGAAGGTCGATCCCGGAGCGCTGGCGGTGGCGCCACCCGAGGGGCTCGACCTGTCCATCAACCTCACCACCGTCAAGAAGTTGGGTCCGTCCTGTGACGCCACGCTGGAGTTGCTCCGGTTCGCGGCGCGCAAGGACTTTGCCGTGAAGGTCTACGAGTGATTCCCCGATACAGCCGCAAGGAGATGGCCTCTCTCTGGTCCGACGTCGCCCGTTACCGCCGTTGGCGGGACGTGGAGCTGGCCGCGCTGGAGGGCATGGTGGAGGCGGGCCTGGCTCCGCGCGAGGCGCTGGCGGACTGCCTGGCCCGCGCCGGTGACTTCACCCCCGAGGACGCGGCGCGCATCGAGGAGATCGAGCGGGTCACCAAGCACGATGTCATCGCCTTCCTGACGTTCATGGAGGAGCGGGTGGGGCCCAGCGCGCGCTGGCTGCACCTGGGCATGACGTCCTCGGACGTGCTGGACACGTCGCTGGGCATGACGATGCGCGACGCCATGGACCTCATCCTCACGGGGGTGGACCGGGTGATGGCGGCGGTGGAGAAGCGCGCGTTCGAGCACAAGAACACGCTGCAGATGGGCCGCAGCCACGGCATCCACGCGGAGCCCATCACCTTCGGGCACAAGCTGGCCATCTGGTACGACGAGCTGCGCCGCGGCCGCGAGCGCCTGCAGCACGCGCGGGCCACCATCGCGGTGGGCAAGATTTCCGGCGCGGTGGGCACGTTCGCGCACCTGCCTCCGACGGTGGAGGCGCACGCATGCCAGAAGCTGGGCCTGAAGCCCGCGCCCGCTTCCAGCCAGGTCATCCAGCGCGACCGTCACGCGGAGTTCTTCACCGCGCTGGCGCTGCTGGGGTCGAGCATCGAGAAGTTCGCGGTGGAGATCCGCCACCTGCAGCGCACCGAAGTGCGCGAGGCGGAGGAGGCGTTCACGCCGGGCCAGAAGGGCTCCAGCGCGATGCCGCACAAGCGCAACCCCATCCTCTCGGAGAACCTCACCGGACTGGCGCGGCTGCTGCGCGGCTTCGCGGTGAGCGCCATGGAAGACGTGGCGCTGTGGCATGAGCGGGACATCTCGCACTCGTCCGTCGAGCGCGTGATTGGGCCGGACGCCACCATCCTCATGGACTTCATGCTGCACCGCTTCGCGGGCCTCATGGAGAACATGCGCGTCTACCCGGAGCAGATGCAGAAGAACCTGGACCTGCTCGGCGGCGTGGTGAACTCGCAGCGGCTGTTGCTGGAGCTGGCGCGCAAGGGCATGGACCGGCAGGCCGCGTACGTCATCGTCCAGCGCAACGCGATGAAGATGTACGAGGAGGGCGTGGACTTCCGCCAGGCGCTCCTCGCGGACGCCGACCTGCGCAAGATGATGAGCGTCGAGGAGATCAGCGACTGCTTCTCCCCGGGCTACCACACGCGGCAGATGGATGAGATCTTCCGCCGCGTGTTCGGCCGGAGCGCCTAGAGGTAGCCCTTCGCGCGCAGGTTTTGCTCGATGCGCGCGTGCACGTCGCCCACGTTCAGGGTGAGCGACGTGCCAGTGATGCGCTCGTAGGCGGCCACGTACTTGGTGGCCAGCTCCACGCGCACGTCATCCGGGATGGCCGGCAGCGGGCCGTGGCCAGAGAAGTTCCGCTCGCGGATGAGCCACTGGCGGATGTTCTCCTTGTCCAGCATGCGCTGATCCTCGCCGCGCGCGAAGCGGGCCTCGTACTCGTCCGCGACCCAGTAGCGGCTGGAGTCGGGCGTGTGCATCTCGTCGATGACGTAGAGCGTGTCGCCCACCTTGCCGAACTCGTACTTCGTATCCACGAGGATGAGGCCGCGGGTGCGCGCCCACTTCTGGCCCTCCAGGAAGAGTCCCCGGGCCGCCTCGGTGATGCGGGCCCAGTCGCGGGCGCTGGCCAGGTTGCGCGCGAGGATCTCCTTCTCGGAGATGGGCTCGTCGTGCTTGCCGTACTCGGCCTTGGTGGACGGCGTGAGGATGGGCGTGGGGAACGCCTCGTCCTTGCGCATCCCCGCGGGGATGGGCAGGCCGTAGGCGGTGTGCGTGCCCTTCTCGTAGTCGCGCCACAGGCTGCCGGTGAGGTAGCCGCGCACGACGACCTCCACGGAGAAGGGCTCGCAGGCGCGGGCCACCGTGACGTTCGCGTCCGGCACGTCGAGGACGTGGTTGGGGCAGATGTGCTTCGTGCGCTCGAACCAGAACGCCGCCAGTCGGTTGAGCACCTCGCCCTTGAAGGGGATGGAGGTGAGCACGTGGTCGAACGCGGAGAGCCGATCGCTCGTCACCAGGACGAGCTGATCGCCTCGGCGGTACGTGTCGCGGACCTTGCCGCGGTACGGCTGGCCGAGTGCCGGCAAGTCCGTCTGCCGAAGCGTGTGCTGGAGCTGCGCGTGGAGTGCGGAGGTGTTCACGTCGATGCGCCTCGTGGCCGTCTCTTCCAGAGGAAGATGGGCCCGGTTCTGGAGGCGCGCGACTCTACTGGTTGCCGGTCGCCATGGAAGCGGGACCGTAGGCGGCAGCCAGGTAGAGGAAAGACGGATTGATACGCAGGATGCCATCCACGTAAGCGACCGCGTACGGCGCGCCCTGGGCTCGGTCCACCTGCACGGCGCCCGCGGGGTGGATGCCCCAGAGGGCAAGCAGCGTGCGCGCCACCAACTCGGCTGACTCCCGCTCGGACAGGCCCTGCAGGCTCTCGCGGCGATCCTCGGACCAGCGGTCTCCCGCACGGCCGTCGAAGACGAACTGGAGCGAGCCGCCCGCGTCCGGCGCCTGGAGCAGGTCCGTGCGCGCGTCGAAGCCCGGCGCCGCCACGAACTCGCCTTCCTGACTGATGGGGAACAGCACCAGGCCCTGCGCGGACTGCCCGGCCTCCGCCTCCGACTGGCGAGCGATGTCGCGGAACATCTCCAGGCGCGTGCCGGGCGACTCGAACTCCACCGCCTCCGGTGCGCTGGTCAGGGCTTGACGGGCGTTCATCGCGGGCCGCACAGGAGTGCCCGCGCCGCCACACGCGGTGAGGACGAACAGCGACAGGAGCAAGCCAGGGGCCCAGCGACTCATTCGCAGGAATATACCGATCACTCCCACGCGCCACCAGCTAAACTCGGAGGCATGCGTCCGGGTGAGTACCTGACCGTTGTTCTTCATCAGACGCGATCACCCGAGAACATGGGTGCCGTCGCCCGGGTCATGGCCAACTTCGGCTTCTCCCGGCTCATTTTGTCCGATCCCGTCATCACCTCGTTCCGCGGGGCCGAGCGGCTCGCCGTGAAGAGTGAGCACTTGCTCGAGGCGATGACCGTGGTGCGCGATCTGCCAGAGGCGCTCACTGACTGCGTGTACGCGGTGGGCACCACGTCTCGCACCCAACTCGAGGGGCGGTCGGCGCTGACCCCCGAAGAGGCGGTGCGGCGGCTGGCGGAGGAGAGTCGGCGGGGACGCGTGGCGCTCGTCTTCGGCGGCGAGCAGCGAGGCATGTCGGACGAGGAGCTGTCCAAGTGCGAGGACGTGCTCGCCATCCCCACGTGTGATGTGCAGCCGTCCATGAACCTGGCGCAGTCCGCGGCGGTGCTGATGTACCTCTGCCACCGTCAGGGGTTGGAGCTGCCCGCGGAGCCGGCGCCCGAGCCGGGCGCGCGCCTGGGCACGTTGAACGCGTTGGGCCAGCGCATGCGTGAGGTGCTGCTGCAGGCGGACTTCCTCAACCCGGAGGCGCCGCACCACGTGCTGAACGAGCTGAACCTGAGTCTGATGCGAGCGAAGCTGACCCAGCGCGAGGCGGAGTTGTGGCTCAACGCCTTCAAGCACCTGGGCCGCGCGGTGGCCCGGGACGCCGCCCGCTGAGGCGGGGACGTCCCGGCGCCGCGAGACGCGGGAACGACGGGGCCTGATTTAGGCCGCCGCCTCCTTCTTGTACGTCTCGTTGTAGTGCTTCTCGCACAGGCCGCCCTTCATCGTCTTGGTGCGGCACTCCGCCTTGGAGCAGACGCGGTAGCGCGAGTGGGGCAGCTCGCCCTGGCGCCACTTCTTGAAGTGGAAGAAGCAGTAGCTCTTGGCGCGGTAGGGGCGCTTGCAGCCCTCCACGGTGCACGCCTTCTTGCCGCTGCCCTTGGCGGTGCGCGGCCAGTGGGTGAGCTTCTTGGTCGTCTGGGTGGCCTCAGCCATTGTGCACTTCTCCTGCGAAACGTTGCGCGTGACCCGCGGCGCCACGTCGGAGGGACGCGTCGCCGAGTATGAAAAAGGCGCACTGTGTATCGCCCGAGGAACCGGAACGCAAGGAGGCTGGCAGCCCAGGAGCCGCCTCACCGGGCCGTCCGTCAGGGCTCGGGCGGATCATCCTCGGCGTCGTCGGGCGAGGCGCGGAACGCCTCTCCGCCTGGATGGAAGGCGCGGGCCCGGGGGACGGGGGACAACAGGTCCTCCAGCACGGAGCTGGAGCGCGTAGGGCGGCGGGGCGCGGGCGGCGCCGTCGCCATGGCCTGGGCGGGCGAGGGCTCCTCGGGCGGCATCTCCTCCAGCTTCACGCGCACCCGGAGCGGGTGGCCCAGCCGGCGCACCTGGAGCCGGACGCGGTGGCCCACGCCTCGGGCGGCCACCTGCCAGCGCATGGTGTGGGCGCGTGAGACGGTGCGCCGGTCCAGCCGAGTGATGACGTCACCCACGCGCAGGCCGGCGGCGGCCCCGGGCCCCCCCTCGATGACGTCCGTCACCACCACGCCCCGCCCCTGGGGCAGGTTGAACGCGGCGGCCACCTCGGGCGAGTAGTCCTGCACACTGATGCCCAGCCAACCTCGGCGCATGCGCCCCCGGGCCTTCAGGTGCGGAATCACCGTCTTGGCGATGTCGATGGGGATGGCGAAGCCGATGCCCTGGCCCGCCACGTTGACGGCGTTGGCCACCGCGACCACGTCCCCGTGGATGTCCAGCACCGGGCCCCCCGAGTTGCCCGGGTTGATGGAGGCGTCCATCTGGATGTAGTCGAAGTCGCCGTCGCGGCCGTTGGGCGTCACGTCCGTGCGGCCCAGGTAGCTCACCACGCCCACCGTCACCGAGTGCGCCAGCCCGAAGGGGTTGCCGATGACGACGATCCAATCAGCCACGCGCACGTGCGACGCGGAGGCGAGCTTCAGCACGGGCAGCTTGCGGGGCGCGGAGATTTTCAGGAGCGCGCAGTCCGTGCGCGGATCCTCGCCCACCACGCGCGCGGGGAACTCCTCGGGATAGCCCCGCGTGTCGAGCACGGAGATGAGGACCTCCGTGGCGCCCTCCACGACGTGCGCGCTGGTGAGGATGTATCCGTCCGGGTGGATGATGAAGCCCGAGCCGATGCCCTTCTGGGGCTCCTCACCGGACACGACGGACTCGGTGGTGGCCTGGCGTGTGGTGATGGACACCACGGCCGGCATCGCCCGCCTCGCCACGTCGCTGATGATGGAGCGCTGTCGATTCAGCGCGCGATGGGGGGCCTCCACCCACAGCGGGCGCGAAGCCCACGCGGGCGCGCCCACCGCGACGAGTAGCGCGGCCACTCCGATGAGGCCCTTGACTCGGGTCCAGCCCATACCGCCTCCACCCAGCCACCGACAGCGCGAAGCTAAGGAGCGGTGGGGAAGAGCGGAAGCGGCCAGGCGGGGCCAGTGGCGTGCTGCTTACTTCTTCTGAGCGATGATGCGGTTGATTGCCGCACGATCCTCGGCGGTGATGCGCTCACGCGGCGCCGCGGGCTCGGCCTTCTTGTGGGTGGAGACCGCATCCTTCGCGTCGTCGATGGCGTCCTCGAGCCCGCCCTTCATCTTGTCCATCGTCGAGGGGTTCACGGTGCGCTTCCACGCGCGCTCCATGTGCTCGAGCGGGGAGCGTCCGTCCACGCGGCCTTGAGCCAGGAAGACGCCCAGTCCCACCGCGCACGCCGTCCAGACGATGAACTTCAAGGCACCCATGTTTCACATCCTCCTACCTCGTCATACAGGAGCGGGTGCGGGTTGGCGAGTTTCCGACCGGGGGGCAGGGAGTCGCTGACAGGCCGGAGACAGCCCCCTAATGTCCGGGGCCTTGCAGCCGGAAGAACTCTTCAGGGCCGCCCAACAGCGGGCGGCGGGAATGAATGTGGGCCCGGGGACCGTGGCGCTGGAGCGCGTGCGGACCTCGGCCTCGGCGTTGTTCGCTCGCATCCCGGAGCCGCCCGTGTACCGCCGTGCCGAGGATCCCTCGCGCAAGGCGGCGCAGGCGCTGCTGCCGGACGTGGAGCGCGTGCTCGCCGAGGCGTTGGCCGTGGCGCGAGAGCCCGCGGTGTCTCCGCTGGTGGATCGCCTCATCGAGGCACTGCGCGCGCATGGCGAGGCGTTGGTGCACACGGCGGACGGGCGCCTGGAGGCGGCCGAGCTGGCGTGGCGGCGCGCGCAGGACCTGGAGCGCTCGGCGCATCCCACGCGGCAGATGGTGACGCAGCCGTCGCGGCCGCCGCCGGTGTTCGACAAGGAGTCGGGCCAGTCGCGGTTCGACCCGCGCCCCGCGCCGCAGGCGAGCGTGAAGCTGGTGTGCCCCAACACGGGCTGCAAGCGGATGGGGGACTACGCATTCCTGGCGAGCCACGCCTACCACCGCTTCATCTGCCCTGTGTGTCGCACGCCGTTCCTGGCGTACTTCGGGGAGCTGCGCGGACTCGAGGTGGAGGTGCGCAGCAGCTCCAAGCGCTACCGCTTCACGGTGGACGAGGTGGGCACAGGGGCCACCACGCGCATCGACTTCGAGGAGGCGAGCGGGCAGGAGTTCCCCGCGGCGCGGCGCGACCTGCTCGCGTTCCTCTACACGGAGCAGCGCGAGCTGAAGGTCGTGGTGAACCTCACCAACGGCAAGCTCATGTGGGTGAGCCCGGCGTCGTCGTGCTTCGTGGCGACGGCGGCATTCGGAGCGGGCGCGCCGGAGCTGCTGGCGTTCCGGGCGTACCGTGACGAGGTGCTGCGGAAGAGCCGGCTCGGTCGAGGGTTCATCCGGGGCTACTATCGATTTGGACCGTCCGTGGCGGACTGGGTGGTTCGCCGCCCCGGTGTGCGGGCAGGAGTGCGCTGGGCGCTGGTGCGGGTGCACCGCCGCCTCACGAGGAGCGAACGCGCGTGACAGATGCAGGGACCGAGGAAGCGAAGCCGCCAGACCGTCGCGGTGACGCCGTGAAGACCGTGCTGACGGTGGTGGCGGTGCTGGGGATGGCGGCGGTGGCCTTCCTCGGGGTCCGCGAAGCGCAGCGGGCTCGGTTGGCGCCGGATGGCACGTCCGCGCCCACCCTGCAGATGCGCAAGCATGACGGCGGCACGCTGTCGCTGGCGGACCTGCACGGCAAGGTGGTGATGCTCGACTTCTGGGCGACGTGGTGCCCGCCGTGTCGCGAGGAGATGCCGTCGCTGGTGAAGCTGGCGAAGGAGTACGAGTCGAAGGGGCTCGTCTTCGTCGCCGCGAACCGCGATGACGACGCGACCGCCGCGCAGGAGGTGGACTACTTCCTGCGGCGCTTCCAGCCCGGGTTGGCGCCGCATGTCGTGTACGCGCCGGACGAGCTGGCGGCCGAGTTCCAGGTGAACGCGCTGCCGACGCTCTACTTCCTCGATCGCGACGGCAAGGTGACGGACGCCCAGCGCGGCATGCTGTCCGAGGACGCGCTCCGACGCCGCATCGAGCGCGCGCTGGAGTAGTGAGTCGCGGCGAGTCGCAACGAAGGCTCGCCGCGATGCGCCCGCCTCTCAGCAAGGAGGAGGCTGGCGGAGCGCCGGTGGTTGTCCGAGGCGGCGCTCCGAGCCCTCATGGAGCGCGCTGCAGTGCAGTGTGGCTCAATCCGGGAGCGCGCTCCGCTGCGCCGCGCCCGTCTCCTGAGATGAGCTTTGCCGGCTGAGCACGCGAGTGTCCTCGCCTCGCGGGTTTCAGCGCGATGCCCCGCTGGGGCGCTGCACCCGGGACGCGTTGATGCGGTGCACGGCGCTGCGAGATCCGTTCTCGAAGTGGCGCTCACATCTGTCCTCGCCGCGGGTTACTTCCCGGGAGTCGCAGGTGCCTTCTTGTCCGTACCCGTCGACGGCTGCGGCCCCGTGGACTTGTCCGTGCTCGGAGCCGGCGCCTTCTTGTCCGTGCTCGTCGGCGGCTGCGGCGGCGAGGACTTGTCGGTGCTCGGAGCCGGCGCCTTCTTGTCCGTGCCCGTCGGCGGCTGCGGCGCCGTGGACTTGTCGGTGCCCGTGGCGGGCGGTGTCTGCCCCGGCTGGATGACCGTCTCGCGCGGTGCCGTTTCGATCTCGGACTTCACGAGGCGGAAGTCGACGCGCCGGTTCTTCGCGCGACCGAGCGCCGTGTCGTTGGTCGCGATGGGCTTGTCGAAGCCGAAGCCTCGCGACGTCATGCGCTTGCGATCGATACCCTTGCCCGCCAGGTAGTCGAGCACGGAGCGAGCGCGCCGGTTCGACAGGTCGACGTTGAGCGCGCGCGAGCCTCGGTTGTCCGTGTGCCCTTCAATCTGCACCGGCCCCAGCGTGGGGTTCTTGCGCAGCACCGTGGCCACCTCATCGAGCAGTGGATACGACTGCTTCTGGATGATGGCCGAGCCCGTCTCGAACAGGATGTTGCCCTTGATGCGGATGCGGTCGGACTCGACGATGACGTAGGGCGGCGAGTCGAACGGGCAGCCGTTGTTCTCGGGCGGGCCGGCCACATCGGGACAGTCGTCCTCGCCGTCCGGGACCTCGTCCTGATCCGTGTCCGGGCAGCCGTCGTAATCCTTCGGACCCGGCTTGGTCGGGCACTTGTCCAGGCGATCGATGATGCCATCGCCGTCGGTGTCCTTGTCCGGCTCCACCGGGCATCCCTTGCGATCCGCCAGGCCCTTCTGGTCCGGGCACGAGTCCTGGCCGTCCGCGATGCCATCTCCATCGTTGTCCGGATCCGGGCAGCCATCCGAGTCCTGGAAGCCGTCCTTGTCCTCGGCCACGGTGGGGCAGCGGTCGCGCACGTCGGGGATGCCGTCGCCGTCCGAGTCGAGGAACGCCTCGTCGTAGCGCAGCGCGAACATCACGCGCAGGGCCTCGCGGCCGTAGCCCGTGGTGACGTTGAGGCCGCGGCCCACGTTCAACTCCAGGCCCCAGTTGCCCCAGATCTTCGTGCGCGCACCGACCAGCAACTCCCACGGCGACTTGAGCGAGTCCGACTGATTGAACGTGAACGGACGCACGAGCGGAGTCCGCAGGTGCATCTCCGCGAGCGCCTGCACGTCATGCATGCGACCCAGGTCGGGCAGGTCCACGATGCCGCCCGCGCCCATCGTCAACTCATCATCCTCCAGCAAATTGAGGTACTGGGCCTTCGGTCGCAGCAGCACGCCCACGTTGCCCAACACCCGCACGGGAAGGGGCCCCAGCTTCTGCTCAAGCGCCACGCGGGGCGCGAACACGACGCCGCGCTCACCCGTGAAGCTGTCCGCGCTGCCGGTGGGCAAGCGCACCTCGGCCACCAGCGCGAGTCCCACCGGGAAGCTCTCGGGCGCCAGGATGCTCACGCGCGGCAACAGCCGGATGTCCCCCAGCGTGGTGGCGCTGACGCCCGCCGCGCCCGGGAAGTCCGGCGCGTTCAGCGCGTCGCGGAGCAACTGGAAGTGGTCGCCCTGAAGCAGCGTGACGGGCAGGTCCACACCCAGCTCGAGTCGCTCCAGCAACTGGTAGGCGAAGAGCAGGTGCGCATCCAGCCGGTACGGCAGCAGGTTGCCCAGCTTCTCGTCACCCAGCTTGAGCGACAGGATGCGCCAGTTGAAGTCGAGCAGCAGCGCGCCGCGGAAACTTCCCGTGGGCTGCGTGCGCGTGCCTTCCAGCGCGATGCCGCTGAGCTGTGCGGCGGTGGGCTTCACGGGCACGGCGTCGAAGCCGCGCGAGAACGGGTTTTGCTCCGCGTGGGCCGCTGTCGTCGCCAGCATCAGACTCAGGACCGCAGCCCGGAAGGGCAACGGAGAGCTGCGCTGGCTCGACAGAAGGCGCCCGGAGTAGAGGCCTCGCATAAGGAGGGCTCTTAGCACCCACCCCTGGGGCGAGGAAGATTTCCCCTCCGAGAGTCGCGGGATACAGCCCTGCGCCATTTCTCCAGTGCGGGCTCGGGACTCAAGGGGGCGGAAGAACCTGTCGAGCCATCTCGATGAACGCGCGCAAAGCCGGAGACGCGCGAGCCCGATTCGGGAAGTAGAGGAACAGCCCAGGCACGGAGGGGGCCCACGCCTCCAGCACGGGCCTCACCGCGGCGCTCCGGAGCAACGGTCCGGCGCTCAGCTCCGCGACATAGGTGAGGCCCATGCCCGCGGCGGCCATGTTGACGAGGAACTGCGTGCTGTCCGAGATGAGCGGCCCCTTCACGGGAACGCGCAGCTCGCGCCGGCCGCGCTCCAGCTCCCAGTGGTACGGCAGTCCCGTGGTCGGAGAGCGGTAGCCCAGGCACGCGTGCTTCTCCAGGTCCCGAGGGGACTTGGGCGTGCCGTGGCGTCGCAGGTACTCGGGCGAGCCGACGATGAGGAAACGGAAAGGAGGCGTGAGCCGCACGTGGACCATGTCCTGGTCCACCGACTCCGCCAGGCGCACGCCCGCGTCGAACCCCTGCGCGACGATGTCCACGAAGCGATCCTCCACGGACACATCGACGCGGACATGCGGATGCGCGGCGACGAACGCGGGCAGCACGGGCTCCACCACGATGGGAAGAGACAGCGTGGGCACCGACAGCCGCAGCGTGCCCGCCACCTCGTTCGCCTCCGCGCCCAGGTTCTCGAGCGCCGCCAGCGCGGCCTGGAGTCCGGGGGCCGCGCCGTCCAGCAGCCGACGACCGGCCTCCGTCAGCGACACGCTCCGCGTCGTGCGAGCCAGCAGGGCCTGCCCGACCTTCTCCTCGAGCTGCCGCACGGACTGGCTCACCGCGGACGAGGACACGCCCAGCTCCTGGGCGGCCTGCGTGAAGCTGCTCCGCCGCGCGACGGTGACGAAGACGGCCAGGGCATTGAGCGGGGTGAGGGCCATTGTGAAGAGATTCTAAGAAGTCCTCGCGGATTTCGCGCCTTCATTTCGAGGCCGGGGATCGCCACTGTATGCGGCATCACCCGCTGCGAAGGACCACCTCAATGACGACGACTTCCCGAATCGACTCCCTGTCCCGCTACCACCTGCTGGGCCGCAGCGGCCTGCGCGTGAGCCCCCTGTGCCTGGGCACCATGACCTTTGGCACCGAGTGGGGCTGGGGCAGCCCGAAGGAGACGGCCCATCAAATCCTCGCTCGCTACCTGGAGGCGGGCGGCAACTTCCTCGACACCGCGGATGGCTACACGCAGGGCACCAGCGAGCAGCTCATCGGCGACTACTTCAAGAAGGCGGGCGGCCGCGACAACGCCGTCATCGCGACGAAGTTCACGGTGAACACCTCGCCGGGCGACCCGAACGCGGGCGGCAACGGCCGCAAGAACATCTACCGCGCGCTGGAGGGCTCGCTGAAGCGCCTGCAGACGGACTACGTGGACCTCTACTGGCTGCACGCGTGGGACGGCATGACGCCGGTGGAGGAGGTGATGTCCACGCTCACCGCGCTCGTGCGCGAGGGCAAGGTCCGCTACATCGGCTTCTCGGACGTGCCGGCGTGGTACTTCGCCCGCGCGCAGACGCTGGCCGAGCGCGAGGGCCTGGAGCGCATCTCCGCGCTGCAGCTGGAGTACTCGCTGGTCGAGCGCAACATCGAGCGCGAGCACATCCCCGCCGCCCTGGCGCTGGGCGCGGGCGTGACGCCGTGGAGCCCGCTGGCCTCGGGCCTGCTCTCGGGCAAGTACACGCGAGAGGGAACGCAGGCGAAGGGCGAAGGGCGACTGCCCTCCGTGTCGTCCTCGAACAACCCGGGCTTCACCAAGCTCTTCACCGAGCGCAACTGGGCCATCGTGGACACGCTGCGCGAGGTGGCTCGTGAGCTGGACAAGCCCGTGGCGCAGGTGGCGCTCGCGTGGGTGACGCGCCGGCCGGGCGTGTCGTCCACCATCATCGGCGCCACGCGCCTGGAGCAGCTCGAGGCGAACCTGCACGCGCTCGACGTGGTGATTCCGCCCGAGCTCTCCGCGCGCCTGGAGGCCGCGAGCCGCCCGGAACTGATCCACCCGTACATCTTCTTCCAGAACGAGTTCTTCACGCGCGGCATGTTCACGGGCGGCACGCAGGTGAGCGCCGAGCCCGCGTGGTTCCGCTAATCCCTTGAACCCGCAGGGGACGGAGGCGGACTCCGTCCCCCGGGGCTCAGGTGTCGCTCACTTCTCCATGAACTCGGCGACCGGGACGACGCGGATGGCGTCCGGACGCACGGGCAACGGCAGGGAGACGAGGGTCTGGTCGAGCTGGAGCAGCTCGGGGGCCTTGGGCGAGGCGTAGGTGATGGGCGACGGCTGGCCCGAGCGCAGGGCCTGCGCGAGTCCCTGCGCGTCCTCGGTGACGAAGACGTAGTTGAGCCCCTCCGGGTGCACGAACTTGCTGACGGCGGCGTGCACGGACGCGGGCGTCATCTTCGCCAGCGCCTCGCGGTACTGCTCCAGGAAGTGCGGCGTGCCGTAGTAGAGCGAGTCGATGGCGTAGCCGAGGCGGCGCTGATCCGTCTGCTCCCACAGGCGCGTGTAGCCCTGGAGGAAGCCGCGGCTGATGTCGAAGCGGTCCTGAGGAATGTCCTGCGTCACGAGCCGCTGCAGGAAGTACATGGCGCCGCGCGTGGCGAACAGCGCGTTGGCGGGCACCACGGGCCGCAGCCACAGCGTCAGGTCCTGCTGCGTGCGCGCGATGTTGGGCCGGTGGTACGTCGTGCCCGGGTCCTCGCTGAAGTGCTCGGCGTAGGTGTAGTCGCCGTAGTTGAGGCCCCGCTTCTCGCGAAGCTCGTTGAAGAGCACGCCGATGAACTGGCGGTGCTCGCCGAGATACGACATCGCGAAGGCCACCGAGAAGAAGTCCGGGTCTCCCCGGCGCAGCGGGATGGCGGAGCCCATCGAGACGGCGGTGGAGAGCGCGGGCTTCTGGAGGATGAGCACGCGGCCCCCCTCGGTGGACACCGGCGGGAGGGCGACGCGAGGCGCGCCCGTGGCGGGCAGTCCGCCGAGCCGCGTGGTGATGGTGCGCTGGAGCGACTCGTCCACCGCGCCCGCGAGCCCGATGACGAGCCGGTCCTGCGTGAAGACGCGCTGGGCCTGGGCCTTCACGTCCTCCAGGGTGAGGGACTGGAGGCCCTGCACGGTGCCACCGACGTAGTGCCCATACGGGTGCTGCGCGTACAGGAGCGAGTCGAGGCCCACCTTGCCGAGCGCCTCATCGTTCTCGCTGCGCAGGCCGTTGCGCACGGCATTGAGCGCGTTGGCGCGCAGTCGCTCGAACTCCGCGGGGTCGAAGCGCGGCGCGAGCAGCACGTCGGTGAACAGGTCGAGGAAGCGTGGCAGGAAGTCCTTGTGGACGCGGCCCGTGAGGGTGGTGAACTCCTTGTCGGGGCGCACCTCCAGCTCGGCGGCCATGGGGTAGAGGACTTCGAGGAGCTGCGCGGCGGTGAGCTTCTGCGTGCCGCCCTCGGCGAGCAGCTGCGCCGTGAGGGCGGTGAGGCCCTCCTTGCCCTTCGGGTCGTCCACGGAGCCGGAGTGGAAGACGAGCCGCAGGCTGACGATGGGCGTGTCCGGGTGCGCCTGCACCACCAGCTCCATCGGCTTGGGCTCCTTCAGCGGCACGGCGGGCAGCGTCGGAGGCGTGGCCGGCGCGGCCGCGGCTTGCGGCGCGGTGGGGGCGGGCGCCTCGGGCGCGGCCTTGGGCGTGGTGGCGCAGCCCGCGAGGGACAGGAGGGTGGTGAGCGAGAGGGATGCGATGGCGGATGTCTTCATCACGGCGTCCCTCCGGCGGGGGCCTTGGGGGTGAGGGTGAGGACGGTGAGGTTGGAGTCCACGAGGTACTTGCCCGCGAAGGCCACGAGCTGCTTCGGAGTCACGACAGAGAGCTGCTTCAGGTAGCTGGCGAGCGCGTCGGGCGTGCCGAGGATGCCGGCGTACACGGCCAGGTCGATGGCCACGTCCTGCGCGGTCTGCTGGTTCATCACGCTGCCGTAGCGCAGGTTGTCCTGGATGGCCTTCACGCGCGCGGCGTCCACCTTGCCGGAGGCGAGCGCCTTCACCTCGCGCCGGAGCGTGGCGTCCACGGCGGCGCGGTGCTTCTCGTCCTGGAGGGTGGCGTCGAGGATGAAGAGGGTGGGGTCGCGGTGCGGCGACGGGCGCGAGTCGATGGACTCGACGAGCTGCTTGTCGAGCACGAGCTCCTTGTACGCGGGGCTCGTCTTGCCCACGAGGTACTCGGCGAGCATCGCCTGGATGGCGGCGTCGGGCGTGTTGGGGTTGGACGCGGGCGTGTGCCAGCCGAGCTGATGGCGCGGCTGCGTGGGCTGCGGCCAGTCGACGTGGACGGAGCGCTGCGTCTTCTGCGGAGGCTCGGCGGGGATGGTGACGGGCGTGGACTTGCGGTTCCACGCGCCATAGTTCTCGCGCACGGCGGCCATGACCTGATCGTCGTTGAAGTCACCGACGATGAAGATGAGGGCGTTGTCGGGGGTGTACCAGCGCTCGAAGAAGGTGCGGCTGTAGGCGTACTCCTTCGGCATGGCCTTGATGTCGTCGTAGAAGCCGAGCGTGGTGTGCCGGTACGTGTGCTGGGTGAAGGCGGTGCCGAAGAGCTCCTCTTCCATCTTGAGACCGGGGTTGGCGGCGTTCTTGTGGTACTCGCCGAGCACGGCGAGCGCCTCGGTCTGGAAGGACGGCTCGGAGTACTCGAGGTTGCGGAAGCGGTCGGCCTCGAGCGCGATGAGCTGGGGCAGGCCCGCGGTCGGCCCATACGAGTGGTAGACGGTGATGTCGTCGCTCGTGAAGGCGTTGTCGTCGAAGCCGAAGCTGCCGAGGACGCGCTCGCGCTGGCCCTCGGGGTTGGACTTCGTGCCCTTGAACATCATGTGCTCGAAGAAGTGCGCGAAGCCCGTCTTGCCGGGCTCCACCTCGTTGCGCGAGCCCACGCGCATGGCGGTGGCGTACGCGACGATGCCGGGCGAGTTGAACGGCACGCGCACCACGGTGAGGCCGTTGGGCAGGCGGGTCGTCTTGAGGGTGTAGGGGAAGAAGCGGGAGGTGTCTTGCTGGGCCTCGGCAGGGAGTGCCGGGGCCAGCAGGAGCAGCAGCAGGGCAACGAGGCGTGTCATGCGCGGACCTTTCGGCCGGGCATGCGGTGGGCCGCCCGGCAGGCGCGGTGGAACCTACGCTGCGGGGTGTTTCAGGAGGCGAGGGAATGTTCAGCGAGTGTCAGAAGGCGGTCGTGCGGCGTTGCGTCGTGGGCGGGGGATGGACGAAGGGGACGCGGAAGGGATTGACCGGACCGGTTCAGCGGTTAAGGTAGTAGGCGTGCGGACGAAGTCGGAGCCGCACGGATGTCAGTAACCAGAGAATGCCGGGGGCGACCTGGCTTCGACGGGGGCATAGAAGTTCGAGACGCGTGCCGAGCTTGTTGGGTGCTCGTAAAACCTCCGACAACAACACAAAAGCCAACGACAACGTTGAGCTCGCGCTGGCTGCCTAAAACCAGCTCTTAGCGCGCGGTCCCCCAGCTCTCGGCCCGTGGGGTTGGGACGGACCGTCATAATGCGGGCTGGCTGCTGAGGGTGCCTGGGCCCGAGGTGGCGAGACCTTTCCAGGACCGGCTCTGAGTATCCCGTCCGTGGGAGCCTCAGGGACGTAATAAATCGCGGACTACGCACGTAGGGTCAAAGGACGGAAGGCTTTCGGACGCGGGTTCGATTCCCGCCGCCTCCACAAAGAGAAGCCCAGCAGCCGCGAGGTTGCTGGGCTTTTTCTTTGCCCCGAGCGGCCAAGTTATCGACGCGGTAGATGCCGTGAGTCCAATGTGCATGAGTGTCGTCTGGAGAGCCGGTTCCCTGCGGTTCCAGCGCGTCTTTCGCCGAATTGTGGTGAGGGCGATTTTGAGTCCCACCTGGTGAGTGTGTAACGTGGGACTGCGATGAACCCAGAAGTGCTTGATGCGGTGCGGAGATGGTCTCTCCGTGAAAGTTGCGAAGACGTGCTTGGGGTCTGGCAGGTGGTATGGCTGTTTCGAGAGAGATTCAATATGTCACTGCCAGAGGATGAGTTGCGTGAAGTCGTTCTGGGAGTGATTGGCGAGTTGCTGAGAGACGGTTTGATTTATCCTTCATTCCCGAGCGAACAGGGCGCTGGTTTGAATGACCCTGACTCGATCCTCGAGGGACTTGAGGCCGAGTGGCTCTCGTTGGGAAGAGAACCGTCGATCGGTGACCTGTCGGGCTTCTGGGCTACGGAGAAAGGCGTGCTCGCATGGGCTGCTGAGCGGAGTCGTTGAGCGCTCGGCGGTATTGCGCTGGAGTCATCCCCAGTTTCTGTTTGAACGTTTTGCCAAAGGCTGCCTCGGATTGATAGCCGACACGCTCGCCGATCTCGCCGACGTTGTCCCGACTGTGGCGCAAGTGTTCGCAGGCGAGTGTCATCCGCACAAGCGTGAGGAATTCCCACATCGTCATGTTGGCGCGCGCCTTGAAATGCCGCGCGTAGGTGGCGCGAGACATGGCAGCCAGGTCGGCGAGCGCATCGATGGTCCATGCGCGCTCAGGCGCTGTGAGCATGGCCTGCACGGAGGGGCCCAGGTACGCATCCGACAGGAGCGTCAGCGTGCCGGGTGCTGCATTCTGGTGCTGGCCATGGACTCGAAGCGCCAGCGTCAACAATGCCTGGCTCAGCGACGTGACAATCGCTAGTGCGCCGGGAGCTCGTCCGTCTGCCTCCTGGCGCATGAGTTCGATGACCGCTTGCAGCGCTGGAAACGAGGCACTCTCGCGCAATGACACATGCAGTGGGTCGGGCAGGGTGCGCACGAGCAGCGTGGTCGAGCCTGGCTCGTGTACGAAGCGGCCGCAGAGCAGGTCAACCTCGGCCACACCTCGGCCGGTCTGCCGCAGCGGCAGCATGCCGTCGTGCCCATCGCGAGGCTTGTAGGCAGGCGCGTTGGCGGTACGCGCCGGAATCTGGAGGGTGTGCGCGTGACCGCGCGGGAAGAGGATGAAGTCACCTGCGTGGAGGGGGATTGTGCGGCCGACTGTTTTCATCAAGCAGCTTCCGGCCAGCACGAGATGGAACAGCACTTGTCCGCCCTGGGCCTGGTCATGCGGAACAGAGATGGGGCCTTGAAACCGGCACCGCAGGTCGAGGCTGGCTTGTGGCCGGGTGAGCTGGATGAATTGGCTGAGGGCATCCATTGAGACGATCGCGCTAAAAATCGATTGAATCGAGTATTCAGCGGCTCGCTTCGGCGCGCAATGGTTCTCTCCGCATCGCGGGCATCTGGCCGGCGCGACATCACTGGGAGCACTCCATGCTGGATTGGGTCGAGTATCGGAAGGAACTGTTGGGGCGCATTGGCGAGTTGGGGCGAATCTCGCCGGATACGGTCAAGGGTTATCAGGTCCTGTCGGGTGCGAAGACCGGGAGCCTGGATGCCAAGACGCGCGAGTTGATCGCGCTGGCCGTGGCAGTGACGGCCCGATGCGACGGCTGCATCACCGTGCACACCGCCGAAGCGCTCAAGCACGGCGCCACCCACGAGGAGATGGCGGACGCGCTCAGCGTGGCGGTTTCAGTGAATGCCGGGGCGGCGCTGGTGTACTCGGCTCGGGTGATGGATGCGGTGCAGGCGCACGAGAAGACCTGAGCGCGTTGGCGGAGCGCTGATTGCCGGAGAGTGCCTGCGCCTCATTCTGCCTGCTCGATGGGCGCTGCCTGAGGGCACGGGCGATGGCTTGGACGGTCAGTAGGCCTCGTCGCGCGCGCTTGCGGCGCGGCGAAGCTGCGTTACGTCGAAGGCATGATCGAGCCACGCATCGCGACGCGCGACTACACGATTCCAGAAGGGTGCCCCAGTTGTTCGGCGGACCTGTCCGTGCGTGTCACGGGCGCTGGGCCGAGCGGCGTCTGCAAGCACTGCGGGTGGCTGGGTCGACCCATCATCACCGTGACGCACCAGGGGCTGCGCGTCAGCTATGAGGGCGCTCGTGCTTGAGGTGAGGAATGGGACGGCTCGGACGGCGTCGAAACGTCGTCCGAGCGTGCCAGGGACAGCGAATCAGATGCAGGGGGTCTGTCCTCGGACGATGGGTGAGCAGTAGTACAGGTAGCCGCCTGGACAGGCTGACGATTTCGTGGAGCTCGTGGCACACGTCCCGGCCGGGCAGCCATCCATGTCACAGGCCGTGGGACCCGAAGGCAGCGGGAAGGATTGAGTGGCGTTCCCGGACTCGGGCGCCTGCGCCTCCTCGGGCGCCTGGGGACCACACGCCGCCAAACCCAATGACAGGCACAACGTCAGCAGCACCTTCTGCATCGTGGTGACCTCCTGTGGGGAGGTGCCAGTGTACACGATGCCGACGCCTGAGAGGGATAGGGCTCCGTTGAAAGAAGACGTGGCCCAGGAGAGGCATTCCCCTTGGGGCGGAAAATGCAGTCGCTGTGGCTTGCAATGCGCCCGGTCCGGCGTGACTGTTGGATTCCAGACAGATGCGGGCCGCCGAACCGCCGCTCGCTACATGTGGAGGTGCACGGTCTCGGGGAACCGGGAGACCTCAATGCAAGCCAGCGGCTTGTTCTTGTTCACGGGCGCGATGGTTCCCGGCCAGGGGTTCCACGTCAGCAGCGAGCCCACGGTGCTCAGCGGGGCATTCCACGCCGCGGTGCCAAAGCTGGGATTGTGCCCGGGCTTCGTGTAATTGAATTGCGCGCAGGTCTGGAAGTAGAAGCTCCACTGGTCGTGGCCCGTGCGAAAGCCATAGACCGTGGTGAATCCCAGCGTCGTGACGTTCTGGTGCTCTTTGCCGCGCTTTCGGTTCAGGTAGACCAGGACCTGCCGGTTGTAGAGCGCGGAATCGCACCGCGAGATGAGCTGCGAGTTCGGTGGACTCGCAGCCAGGTAAAGCCGGTCCATGTAGTCCTGCGCGCCTTGGTCCTCGCCGTGCTGGGTGAGCCGCATGCCGTTGGCATGGTAGACGCGCAGCCGGTTCGTGAGCGTGTCGCGCTCGATGTAGATGCTGCACCCCGAGAGATTGGCGGTGAAGAAGAAGTTCGCCCGATCGCTCAGCTCCATCCCCACGATGAGGTTCTCTTTGAAGGGCAGGTAGAACGCGGGCCTCCAACCCGGGCTGCCATTCTTCTCGAACTTGATTTTGTACTGAGCAATGCCGCCCGCGTTGACGTCGAAGTAGCAGGTGGCCGGTACGAGGGGGTGATCCGGCTGGACGGTGAAGCAGTGGACGTTGGCGTTGATCCCCAGGTTGGCGGGGGTGGGCGCGTGATTCACCGCGGCAAGCTGTTGCCCCGCACCGTTCGTGACGCTGTACCCCGCGAAGTCGCCACCCAACACGGTGTTGGCCGCGAGGAACTGTGCCTTCTGGGTCGCGAACTGACTGGTGAGGATCGCCGTCATGGGGGAATCCTCCCTCGCGAGAGGCATGGAATTCCATAAAATCAGTGTGGGCTGGTTTTGGTGGGAGAGGATTGGCCTCGTCCTCGCCGGACCGGGGTCATACTCTCCTCTCGATGACGCCTTCGCGAGCCGCTGACGCCTTTGAAGAACTGGCCTCGTTCCTGGATGCGAACGACAAGGGTCATTGGATTCGGCGCGGGACGCCGGCCGAGGACTCGCCGAATCCGCTCTGGGCGCATTTGATTCCTGCCTCGCTGCGCGCATTCGTCGCGCGCTGTGGGTATCCGTCGATTCTGGCTCCTCGAGTCCGCATCGCGTTCGTGCCGCTGCGCTTGCAGCCGACCCTTGGACTCGCGGAGCCGGGTTTCACCTGGCACCTGTACAAGGCGCTCCTTCAGACGTCGGTGCGGCGCGCCAATGGCGCATTCTTCGCGGGCTCTGACTTCTCCGAGGTGGGCGGTTGGTGTCTGCGGAACGACGGACATGGCGAGCGCGTGTGGCGCGTCGAGGACAGCCTCGTGTTTCCTCAGAAAGACGAGGGGTCCTTTGAGGATTGGTTCGTGGCTCAGCTCGAGTTGGTGCGCCGCGCGGCCAACAGGAAGCCCGTGGCGGGCGACCCCACCAAGAAGAGCAAGCCGCGACTGACGAGCGATCCCGCCGCCGATCTCCGAATGTATGAAGCGTTCGTGCCCACGTATTCCGAGGCGGTGATTCCGGAGGCGAGATGGCCCAACGGGACAACCAAGTCAGAAGGGGTGTTCCGCCAGGACAAGCCCGAGGGGTTCTTTCGTTTCTTCTACGCTACCGGAGCCCCTCTGGCCTCCGGTCACTTCGAGAACGGAGTTCGACAGGGCCCTTGGCAGTACCACCTGCCGCCGAGCCATACCGAGGATGCTTCGGAGAAGCGGATCTGGGGACGTGGCGAAGTCAAGGATGGGCTCGAGGAGGGCCACTGGATCGGCTCCGATGAGGCGCGTCCCGTGGAGCTGACGCGCGTGTTTCGGGCGGGCGTCCTCGACGTACCAGAGCTTCAGGGTTCAATCTCTCGACATGCGTGAGGCCTCAATGAACGTCGTCATCACTGGCGCCAACCGAGGCATTGGCCTCGAACTGGTGCGGCAATGCCTCGCTCGCGGTGACGTGGTGCATGCCGGGGTGCGAGCGCCCCGGCGGGCCACGGAGCTTGCCGCGCTCGTTCGGGGCTCCAGTGGCCGGCTCCAGGTCCACACGCTCGACGTGGCCGACGAGGCGAGTGTGCAGGCCTTCGCAGCGGCGCTCCCGGGCCCGGTGCACTTGCTCATCAACAATGCGGGGGTGCGAAGCCGTCCGGATGCCCTGGCGGAGCTGGACAGCGAGGACTTGATTCGGACCTTTCAGGTGAACGCGATGGCGGCGCTCGTCGTGACGGTGGCCCTGCTTCCGCAGTTGCGCGCCGCCGGTGGCGCGAAGGTGGCCAATCTCAGCTCAAACCTTGGCTCCATCACCGACAACACGTGGGGCGGTGCATACGGCTACCGCATGTCCAAGGCGGCGTTGAACATGGCCACTCGCTCGCTGGGGCACGACCTGAAGGAAGAGGGCGTCCTCGCGTTCGCTTTGAGTCCTGGCTGGGTGCGGACAGATATGGGGGGCAGTGAGGCGCCTACGGCCGTGGATGTCTCGGTGACGGGGCTGCTCGGCGTGCTCGCCCGTTTGGGCATCGAAGACACAGGGGGCTTCTTTGACTTCGAGGGCCATCGCCTCGCTTGGTGATCTCGCTTCGGACTCGCGGCGCCAGCTTGCTGTGGCGCCGGAGTCCTGGTGCTGCTTTGGCGAGGCCCCGTGCGGAGGGAGTCAGCGCACGCCGCTACACCGTTGTAAGGGGCGGGCGGGACGGACGCTGAATGCCTGCCGGTGACGCAAGGCCCTCGGGCTCGCCGAGATGGCTCTGGGCGCCGAGCCCAGGGATGACCGCGAGTTGCAGGTCGCGCAGGCGGAGCGGATCCGCGATGACGTCGATGGCGGTGATGTGGTCGCCGTCGAACTTGAGCCGAATGGCGAGCAGCAGCTTCCCCGCGGGCGCAATGACTGCTCCGGGAGCTCCATCCACGAGGGCCACTCGGGCAAACCGAGCTCGGTCGGTGTGGAGCCGGGTCTCGTCGATGACACGCTGGGCTCCGTGTACTTCGGTGGCTGCGCCCGCTCGGAGCACGAGGGGATCCGCGCGGCGCACGACTCCTGGGGCCAACACCGCGAGGAGCGCTTCGGCATCACCTGCCCTGGTGGCATGGAGGAAGCGCTCGACGATGGCGTAGCGCCGCGCCAGCTCATCGCCCGTGACAGTGGGTGCGCCCCGCACGCGATGGCGGGCTCGACTCGCCAGCTTCTTGGTGGCGACGGGCGTGCGCTCGACGACGGTGGCGATCTGCTCGAAGGGGAGTCCAAACAGGTCGTGGAGGACGAAGGCAACGCGCTCGGCGGGGCCAAGTCGGTCGAGGACCACGAGGAGCGCGAGCCCCACGGACTCGGCCCAGGCGAATTGCTCCTCGGGGTGAGGTGCTTCGGATGCGACCTCCGCGGGTTCCGCCTCGCTGGGCTCCGCGTGCGCATGGGCTCGGCGCTGACGCGTGCGCAGCATCTCCAGGCAGACTCGCGCGAGGAGGGTCGTCAGCCAGCCCACCAGGTTGAGGATGGGGCCGCTGTCGGCGTGGCTGGCCCTGAGCCACGTTTCTTGAACCGCGTCCTCCGCGTCATCGATGGACCCGAGCATCCGGGCTGCCATCGCGTGCAGCCGCTCTCGCGAGCGGTCGAACCGTTCGGCCAGTTCATTCTGATTGTGCACCGGTCACCTTTTTTCGACTCGTTTCATCATCTCGTTGGGACGCGTGACGCGACGAGCGAGCGCAAGTGACACAGGAGACGAATATGCCCACCATGATGTTGCAGTACAAGGCAGCAGAAGCGGGAGTGCCCGAAGTGCTCAGCGCGGTCGCGGCGACCTTCGCGGCGCTGAAGGAGAGCAAGCCCAAGGGGCTGGTGCGGTTCACCTACTATCGGAAGCCGGGGACGACGGAGTTCGTGGGCGTGCTGGAGCTGGAGGCGGGCGTGGAGAATCCGCTCTTTGGCATCGAGGCCGCGAGGGCGCTGGTCGCCACCGTGACTCGGGTTGCCGTGGGGGCCGCGCCCATGCCCGTGCCTCTTGAGGTCGTGGCCGTGCACGACTCGCGTCGCTGAGGTCTCGCTTCGCGCCGGAGTCATCCGCCACACCGCGTTGAGCCTGCTCCGTGAGGTGGGCTCAACGCTTTGCTTCATCGGGATGCCGAGCGAGGACGGCGTTGATCTCAGCGCCCAGTACCAGCGCGAGCGAGGAGATCCACATCCATAGGAGCAGGACGATGATGCCCCCCAAGGCGCCATAGGTGATGCCGAAGGTGCTGAAGTGGGACACATAGAAGGAGAAGCCCAGCGAAGCGGCGAGCCAGACGAGCACTCCAACGACGGAGCCAGGGGTGATGAGTTTGAATCGCTGTCGAGCATCCGGGAGCACGGAGTAGAGGGTTGCCCAGAGCATCATCATCAGGAGCGCGGCGATGGGCAGCCGCAGCCAGCCAACGAGCGTCGTCCATGGCGGTCCGAACCGGGCGGCGAGGGCTGGGGCCGCCACGGTGATGAGCCCGGCGAGCACTGCCAGGATGGCTGCCGCCAGCATCATCCCAAGCGCTATCCCATAGACCTTCCAACGCGGGCGGCCCTCCGTCACGCCGTAGGCCGTGTTGAGCGCCTCGATGAGGCTCACCACACCCGCCGCCGCCGACCATACCGAGGCCAGTGCGCTGAACGTGAGCAACCGACTGCTGGGCATCGAGGTGAGTTGCGCCAGTTGCGCGTAGAGGAGCTGGCTGAACGCAGGAGGCACTTCGCGCCCCAGCGCGCCGATGATCGCTTGCACTTGCGCGGGTTGGATGACGAGACCCGCCAGGGCAACGATGAACAGCAGAAAGGGAAAGATGGCGAGGACCCCGTAGAACGTGAGGGCGGCCGCTGCGTTGCTCAGCTTGTTGCGCTTCCACTCGTGCCTCAGGCTCGCAAGAACGCCCCTCCACTGCGCCCGTCTGGTGGGCCCCCCTCCGCGTGTCTCGACAGGGCTGCTGTCCGAGCCGGACGCTTCCTTCCCCGCTCGCCAGCGGGACACACCGTCCATGGTTGTCTCCTAGACGAAAGGTAGCCTCGCCCTCCCTGGCGGCAGCCCTTGATGGACTAGGACGGAGCGATGCCCTCTCGTGAACCGTCGGGCCGGCAGTTCTCCCAGGTGAGTTCCAAGACGGTCTTCACCGTGTGCTTCACGGCCCTGGCCGTCACGGCGCTGGCGTATTTCATCCTGAAGACCACGGTCTCGCTGGTGCTCACCGTCGGCGCGGTGATGGTGGCCATTGCGTTGGACCATGCCGTCAAGTTGCTGACCCGGCGAGGGCTGAGGCGCTCCCTGGCGATTGCCGTCGTGGTCGTCGGGCTGATTGCCGTCGGGGTAGGGCTGGGCCTCCTGGTCATCCCTCCGGCGATTCGCCAAGGGCGTGCGCTGGTGGCCGAGGCCCCAATGCTCTGGGAGAAGGTGCAACACACCCGGTTCTTCATGGCGCTCAACGCCCGGTTCGATGTCCAGGAGCAGCTTCGCCAGGAGAGCCAAGGCGCGACGGGGGCAATGAATCTCAATCCCGTGATTTCCGCGGTCGGCGGCATCCTCCGTGTGCTCGGCGGGCTGGTGACGCTGCTGTTCTTGACGATCTTCGTCCTGGTCTTCGGTCCCGACCTCAAGAACAGCGTGTTGGAGGAACTGGAGCTCGAGAGCCAGGAGCGCTACGCGCGGATCGTCGCGAACATCTACCGCTCCGTGGGCGGATACCTCGAGGGGCTGTTGGGCATCTGCTCGCTCAACGCATTGGTGACGACCGTCTTCCTGGCAATCACCCGGATGCCTTTCTTCCTCCCGCTGGGGTTGTTGAGCGGCGCTTCGAGCCTGGTCCCATACGCCGGGCCCTTGGTCGTGGGCTCGATGATTACGCTGCTGGCCCTGATGACGGGCGGGCTGTGGAAGGGCGTGGCGACGGCCGTCTACTTCGTCCTCTACGGACAGCTGGAGGGGAACGTCCTCGGGCCGCTGGTGTACCGCCGCACCGCGCACGTGAACCCGCTGGTGACGCTGCTCTCCATCGTGTTCCTCGCGGAGTTCATGGGCGTCGCGGGAGCGGTGATTGCGGTCCCGCTCGCTGCGGTGGCTCAAGTCGTGGTGCGTGAACTCCTCACCTTGCGCAGAACGCGGCAAGCGCAGAGAGCCGCTGTGGACTCGGTCGAGAAGTCATGAGCGAACGCCCGCTCATTCGCGGGCGCTGGCTCCGTGAGCAGGTTGACGATGCCGCCACCCGTTCAAGCTCGGCCGCCGAAAGCCGGGACACCGCGCCTGCTGTCCTCTCCAGCGTGGGAGTCCACCCATGTCCCTCCGGCCCCGCGCCGTAGGAGTTTCAGCTTGGCGTGGATGAGGTGAGGGGGCGCCCGGTCGAGCGCGGGGTCTTCCCCTGGGGGCTCGGGCCGAGTGATGGGGGCAGGACGCTGCTGGGGCAGGAGGCAAGCGAACGCAACGCATGGGGCCTCTCCGAGGCTGCCTTGCCATGGGCCGGGCCATCGCCCCATGGCCCACTCCGTTGTCGCAACCAGGTGGTGTCTCCATTCTTCTCGAAGGGAGTGGGGGATGTGTCTTTCCGACAAGCAGCACGCTCACGGAGGGAGGGCGGAGGATTGAAGGTCAAGTTCGCACCTCATCGTGGATGGAAGGTTTCGCTGGGGTTCGTGCTCGCTGTGCTGGTGTTGGTTGTCGGGGCGGTGGTGCTGAAGCCGTCGTGGATCGCTGGCCGACTGCGCGGGCAGGTCGAGGCCATCGCCACCAAGTCCTTCGGCAGGCCTGTGACCATCGACAAGCTCGAGGCCCATTGGCTGCCGAGACCCGGCGCGACGATGACAAACCTGCGGGTTGAGGGGGAAGGCAATGAGCCGCCATTCCTTGAGGCCGCACGCGCGAGCGTAAGCGTTCGGGTCTGGCCTCTGCTCCGGAGCCTGGGCAAGGACCTGAGCGTGGGCCGGGTGGAGCTCGATGGCGCGAAGCTGAACCTGGTGCGGCGCAAGGACGGGAGGTGGAACTATGAGTCGCTCGGGCGTTCTGGCACGCAGTCCGAGCAGGCGCCGGTCGTTGAGCGCATTCGTCTCCGCAATGGCGTCGTGAATGTGACGGACCAGCAGGCGGCAAGAGGGACCGCCGCGGTTGCGCTTCGGGCCATCGATGCGGACCTGAAGAACCTCGGGCCGGGCATGACGCCCGAGGGCACCATGAAAGCCGCGCTGGCGGCGCCGAAGCAGAATGTGGAGCTGGACTTCAAGGTGGAGTCGCTCGGCGCAGGGGAACGCCAGCCAGGTTCGTCGTGGCCCACGTTGACGATGCATCTGCGCGGAAAGGGCCTCTCTGTTCCCGCGTTTCGGAACTTCCTTCCTCCGAAGGCGACCCGATATTTCACCGGCGGACTTGTGGATGTCACCGCCGACGTCAAGACCGAAGGCGGCGCGTATTCACTCGCAGGGCACGGCGCAGCGACGGCGCTGCGGCTTCGTGGCGATCCCGCGAGCGGCTCGTTTGCTTTCCACTCGCACATCGTTCCGGCCAACGCGAAGGCCACAACGGTGAACTTCACGCAGATTGCTCTCAAGGGTCCGGGGCTCGAGCTGAGTGGCACGGCATCGGTTCACTGGATGCCCCCGCGTGTGCAGTTCGCGCTTCAGGGACGGGAGCTTGACCTGAAGCACTTGCTCGGTGCCCTGCCTCCTCAGCCCGCGACAGAAGAGTCATCCCCCGCGCTGCCTGCCTCGGTGCGCGCCCAACTCGGGAAGGTGGACGTCGGCGGCACCCTCAGGCTCGCGAAACTCAGTCACGGTACGCTCATGGCGACGGATGTGGATGCGGAGGCAAAGCTGGATGAGGGCGTGCTCTTCATCCAGCGTGGCCGCGCGACGCTCTACGGGGGGCAGGCGGACATCTCCGGGACTCGGGTGGACCTGACGAAGGAACAGCCCGCCTGGTCATTGCATGCGGTCCTCACCGGACTGGATACGGAGCAGGCCTTTCAGGCCCTGGCGGGGAACCCGGTGCTGCAGGGCAAGGCCAGTGGCAAGCTTCAGCTCAACGGCACTGGAGCGGATTGGGCCGAGGTGCGAAACACCCTCAACGGCTCTGGGGACGTGCAACTCCACGACGGGGTGTTGACGACGGCGGACCTTGGGTCGGCCGTCGCTCCGGTCCTGGTGCAAGGGCAGTCGGCTCCAGAGCACCCGGGGACGAAGGAGGCAGCTCCGAAGGCGGGACACGGCACCCGATTGAAGGACCTGAGCGCTCAGTTCCGGGTGCAGGATGGATGGGTTGCGTTCACCCAGCCCATGGCGTTCCAGTCGGACTTTGGCGATGGGACGTTGGATGGTCGGGTGGGGCTCGATGAGCGATTGGAGCTCAAGGGGACCATCAAGGCCTCGAAGCAGTTCGTCTCGGCGATGACCCACGGCGTGATTCCCGTGGGGTCGCCAGTGACAATCCCGCTCACGATTACGGGCTCGTTGAGTTCGCCAGTGGTGAAGCCTGGCAATGCGAACGGCATTGCACCGGACCTGCTTCCCAAGGTCCCCTTGCTGAAATCGATAGAGAATCCGGTGAACCAGGCTCGCAAGGGCATCGGGGACATCTTCAAGAAGCGACCTCGAAAGTAGATGGGACGATTCACGCTGGCTGTGCGGCTGCCTCGCTTTCGAATCCGTGAAGAACTCCGCCGGGCCCGGTGAGAGTTGATACAGCCGAAGCTGACTGCCTGATGACTGCCAACCGGGCGTCTCAACAATCCGGTGCGGTACAGATCGCCTCTTGCGAGCGTTCCTGTACCGCAATGGGTTGCAAGCCACTCGGCCGGATGTTCCTGAACTCGATGAAGATGAGCCCCGCTTCAGTGGGAGTTCTCGAACCTTCCTGCCTGCCTCTATTCCTACGAGATGCTTTGCTGCGCCGAGGCCGTGCGCGAGGAAGTGGTCCAGCGCGGGTTTTCCGCCGCGCCGGGATGCACGGCGGTGTATGCCTTCGGGGACTACTTCCTGGATTCCAGCGCCAAGGAACGCGAACTCACGGACGTGAGGAAGCGCATCGCGACGTACCTCCCCCAGGCGGGTCTGGTACAAGACTTCGCGCAGCTTTGTTACGAGACGTCGGAGAAGCAGCGCTGGTTCTTGTCGCTGGGCTGAGTGCGCTTCGTTCCTCGCGCGCCACCGAACTGCGTCACGTGTTCATGGAATCATGCGCGCGCTACCGCAGGGGCGTGTTCGTGCTCTGGAGGTTCCGAGGCCGAGAGTGCCTCCTCCAGCCTCGAGGTCTCGGTGTTCAGCAGGGACTTGGCGAAGAGGTAGAACCGATACGCGTCCCGGAAGTTCGAGCCGAGGCCGAACGAGATGCGGATGGCCCCACAGGTCCCCTTGCTCAGGATCTCGTCGTCGAAAGCTTTGCAGTCGAGAATCTTGTGTGTCTTGTCTAGCTCGCAATGCTCCGAGCCTGCGGTCGTGTAGGTGGCGTGCTGGACCGCCCCCAGGTTGCAGAAGCAACCATTGCGCAGTGTGATGCCAAAGGACTCGGCGGCTCGTTTGATGAGGGCGTGCGAGAAGACCGCGTTGTAGCAGTCGAACAGGTTCATCATGACGGTCGCGCCCTTGGTCTCTGGGGCGGGACCGTAGACCCGACAGAGGGGGCCCTTGGCCTTGATGTCGTGGTTCAAGGGCTGGAGTTGGGCCTCGAGCCAACGTGCCAGCGCGACCGCTCGGTGACGAACGGTGTCGATGCCAATCCTCGAGATGAACTCGAAGCCATGCGCGATGGCGTGGAATGACGCGTAGTTGGGTGTGCCGACCTCGAACTGTCGCCCCTGGTCATGATGCAGCAACCGCTCCGTGGGTGACCACGGTCCAGAGTAGTAGCAGACCGAGCCTCCCGCGAACGACGGCGGCGTCAGCTTGTGGAGGGACTCTCGCTTCGCGATGAGACAGCCGGTTCCCGTCGGGTAGCCGAATATCTTGTAGAACGACACGGAGACGAAGTCAGGATGATGGGTGCCACAGTCGAACACGGATTGAGGAACGAAGGCCGCCGCGTCACACAAGACCATCGCTCCTCGCTCTTGCGCGACGTGGATCCACTTCAGGTCATGCCGCGCCCCCGTCGCATTGGACTGGGCCGGGAACGCCAAGAGATGGGGATGGCCGGGCGCGAGCTTTTCGAGCGAGCGCTGCAACGAGTGCTCGACGATGAGCAGGTCCTTGGTCAGCGGCGCGTCCTTGACGGAGGCGCCCTTGGACTTCGCGAACTCGCGGATGCCGTGGACCGAGGTGTGGTTGTCCTTGGTGAGCAGGAGCTCCGAGCCCCGCTCGAACGGGAAGGACTCCGCGACCAGCCGGATGGCACCGCTGGCGTTCGGGGTGAAGATGATCTCGTACTCCTCGGGTGATGCATGGAAGAAGCGGTAGATCTCCGCGCGGGCCTTCTCGTAGGCCGCCTCGGCGGTGCGTGAGCCGGTGTGTGGGTTGCCGAGGATC